>NZ_JBBGZG010000017.1:37453-122324 GCF_037479315.1 Comamonas sp. MYb69 | reverse complement strand
CCCCCCCCCCCCCCCCCCCCCCCCCCCCCCCCCCCCCCCCCCCCCCCCCCCCCCCCCCCCCCCCCCCCCCCCCCCCCCCCCCCCCCCCCCCCCCCCCCCCCCCCCCCCCCCCCCCCCCCCCCCCCCCCCCCCCCCCCCCCCCCACGCCCCAGGCGCATGCAAAAGGGGGGATTAGGGATAGCTTCGTTGATGGTGGAGGATGCTGTCTTTTTCTGGTCGGCTGGCCGTTGTGCTTGTTTATCGGATCTGCTTACTACTGCGTAGGGCAGCTGGCCGGGTCTCGCTCCGGCGGGCGAACTCCGGCCAGCAAAACTAAGTAGCGCCGCAGGCATATGCATAAGCAAGAGCTGCACTCTGTCAGTTGTGGGCCGAGCGCAGAAATCGCCCATCGAGCGAAATCCGGCCAGCAAAATTCAACCAAACAGCAGTCGCTAAAAAGTGTCAATAAAGCAGAGCATCCAGCTCAACGAGCAGAACAAACCACATCCCAATTCAACCCAAATTTCTGCAAATACTTGCGCAACCGATCTGCATCATTCACCACCGCCCGCTGCGCCCGCGAAGCCTGAAACAACTGCCGCCCCGCCTCCGACAAACTGCCAGAGGCACGACACACCCCCACCACCGCCGCCAACTGCATCCGGTCAAACAAATCCATCGCCTCAATGGCATCTCCAGGCAACAAGGCCTCCAACGCCACTTCAGCAGAACCACCGACAGACGAAGCCACAGCCTCCGGCCGCTGCCACAGCCACTGCAGCCGACCAATCTCCGCCTCCACCTGGTCCTCGGTGATGCGGCCACTGGTCGACAGCGTAGCCAGCCGCGTCACGCTGGCATGCAGATCCCGGAAGTTGCCGCTCCAAAGGGCTTGCGGGCTCTGGGCGAACTGCAAGTAGCGTTTGCGCGCTTCGGCGTTGAAGCGTTCGGTGCGGTGGGTTTGCTGGGCGTGCTGCACCAGCAGGTGGTCGATATTGGGCTCGATGTCTTCGCTGCGCTGGGCCAGGCCGGGCAGGTTGTAGGTCCAGAGGTTGATGCGGGCAAACAGGTCTTCGCGAAAGCGGCCGGCGCTGACTTCCAGGCGCAGATCGCGGTTGGTGCCGGCTATCAGCTGGAAGTCGCTGCTCACTTCCTTGTCCGAGCCCATGGGATAGAAGCGCTTTTCCTCGATGGCCATCAGCAGCATGGCCTGCTCGTCGGCGCCCAGCTCGCCGATTTCGTCGAGAAAGAGCAGGCCCTGGTCTGCTGTGCGCAGCAGGCCGGCGCGCTCGGTGGCGGCGCCGGTGAACGCCCCTTTCTTGTGGCCAAACAAGGTGCTGGCGGCGCTGTCGCCGCGCAAGGTGGCGCAGTTCACTTCGACAAAGGCACCGCTGATCTGGTGGCGCGCCTTTTTCAGCTCGTACATGCGGCGCGCCAGAAAGGACTTGCCCGCGCCCGTCGGGCCCACCAGCAGCATGGGGGCCTGGGAGCGGCCTGCCACCTGTTCGATCTCGGCAATCAATTGGTTGAAGCGCGGGTTGCGGGTGGGGATATGGCTCTTCAAAAAAGCGACCGCATCCTGCTGGGCCTGCGCATGGCGGGTGGCCAGCGCGTCGTAGCGCGACAGGTCCAGATCGATCAGCGCATAGTTGCCCGCCGCGCCATCGATCTGCCGCTTGGGCGGTGAGGCCTGCAGGATCACGCCGGGTATCGCGCGTGATTCCGCCAGCAGGAACAGACAGATCTGCGCCACATGGGTGCCGGTGGTGATGTTGAGCCAGTACTGGGCCTGGTCGCTGTCGAAGGGGTAGCTGCTGGTCCAGTCGTAGAGTGCGCCATAAACCTCCTCAAAGTCCCAGGGGTCGCGGATCGGCAGCTCCACCAGATGGACTTCGGTCTCGGGGCTGACCGTGGCGATGTCCTTTTGCACCAGCCGGGCCAGGTCCACATGCGAGCGCGTGTAGAGCAGCTCCATGCGGGCCACCACCATGTCTTCATGCTGGGTAACCGCGACCGAGGGGCGCCATTTGCTCCAGCGGCCTGCGCCGCGCCCGCTGTCGAGCTGGGTGCCGAGGAAGCCGATGACGGTGATGGGTTTCATAGAGATGGAATCAAATGAATTAGCTTAAATTCTAGTATGACTAGCTAAATCAATACATTTCTAAAAATTTTTATTGCATGTCTAAAACGAAGTTTTGAAAAAATTCCATTTTATTCAACAGCTTGATGATAAATTTTAGCGACGGCGCATAGTTGGCACACTTCTGGCAAATAAGATGGCAAGCGCCACGTGGCGTGAGTCGGGGAAAGCAGGGCGAGGATCCTGCTTTCCCACCGGACGGGGCCAGGACGCAACTGCGCGAGCCCGCACAGATACAGAAGAAAGAACAGGGAACAACATGACCTACGAACAACGACAAGTGCCCAATGGCGTGCCGATCAAGATGTGGACCAATGGCGTGCCGGTCGAGGCCGAAGCGCAGAACCAGCTGGCCAATATCTCGCGCCTGCCGGTGGTGTTCAAGCACGTGGCGGTGATGCCTGATGTGCACTTGGGGATTGGTGCCACGATCGGCTCGGTGGTGCCTACGCTGAAGGCCATCATCCCGGCGGCGGTGGGGGTGGACCTGGGTTGCGGAATGATGGCTTGCAAGACCACGTTGACGGCCAGCGATCTGCCCGACAACCTGGCGCCGATCCGCGCTGCGATCGAGCGGGCGGTGCCGGTGGGTATGACGCCCAAGCGCTATGGCCGCGACAAGGGAAGCTGGGAGACGCCGCCTGAGGAAACCGATGCCGCCTGGACGGTGCTGGTCAAAGAGTTCGAGGAGATCTGCGAGGCGCACCCGCGCATCAAGAACACCAACAACTACAAGCACCTGGGAACCCTGGGCTCTGGTAACCACTTTATCGAGGTGTGCCTGGACGAGAACCAAGCCGTTTGGATCATGCTGCACTCGGGCTCGCGCGGTGTGGGGAATGCCATTGGCACCCACTTTATCGAGCTGGCCAAGAAGGATGCCGAGCTGCACCAGCGCAATCTGCCCGATAAGGACCTGGCCTACTTTGAAGAAGGCGCGGCCTACTTTGGCGACTATGTCAAAGCGGTGGGTTGGGCGCAGAAGTTTGCGCGTGCCAACCGTGAGGTGATGATGGTCCGCGTGATCCACGCGCTCAAGAAAGTGATCACCAAGCCCTTCGAGACGCACCTGGAGGCCGTGAACTGCCACCACAACTATGTGCAACGCGAGACGCACTTTGGCCAGGAGGTGTTTGTGACCCGCAAGGGCGCCGTGAGCGCCCGCCAAGGTGAGCTGGGCATCATCCCGGGGAGCATGGGGGCCAAGAGTTTTATCGTGCGCGGTAAGGGCAACCCCGAGAGCTTCAACAGCTGCAGCCACGGTGCTGGTCGCACGATGAGCCGCACCAAGGCCAAGAAGCTGTTCACCGTTGAGGACCAGAAGCGCGCCACCGAAGGCGTGGAATGCCGCAAGGACGCCGAGGTGATCGACGAGATCCCCATGGCCTACAAGGACATCGACGCGGTGATGGCGGCGCAGAGTGACCTGGTGGAGGTGGTGTACACGCTCAAGCAGGTGGTGTGTGTGAAGGGATAGACAAGGGGCGGCCATGGGGCCGCAACCCTGAGGAGAAGGGTGATGAAGAGCAATAAGCAGCGCAAGACAGAGATCAAGCAGCGCCGTTGGGCCCGTATGGAGCAGCAGCGCAAAGCGGCCCTGCTGCCGGCCATGCCGCATGCAGCCTTGGCTGCAGATACGCAGCTTCTGGCCCTGATCCATGGGCAATCTGTTTGCCATGTGAGTTACTACATGGATATCAGCTACCGCTGTTGTGATTGCGGCGCCGCCTGTGTCTGGACCGCGCAGGACCAGAAATGGTGGTATGAGCAAGTGCAAGGCAACTTGTATGCCAGTGCCAGCCGCTGCAAGGACTGCCGTACCCGGCACCGCGCCTGGCGCCAAAGCCATTGTGATGCGGCGGAGATGGCAGCCTTGCGTGCGCTATGGCGTGCCCGCCCCGATGCGTCTGCCCGTGCCCGTGTGCATGCGGCCTTGCAGGCCAAGGCGCCGGATCTGCGCAGCCTGGCAGCGCAGGCCCTCGCCTGGTGGTGGGTGCAGTTTGGTGACAAGCCAGCGCATGCGCAGCTGGAGGCGCTGAGCCTGGAGCGCAGCTGGGCGCCGCGTATCGACCGCATCTTGCGACGCCAGGTGGAGCTGCGTCCCGGTGTGCATCGCGTCTGCCGAGTAGTAAGCTATCCGCGCGTCACCATGGGCGCTGCGCTGTCCGGCCACTGAGCCAGCGCAGGTCAATTAGAAGAAGAAAACAGTGAGAGGGAAACGATTCCAATGCAAACCGCAAGCCAATGGATAGAAAAGGGGCTGGTCGAGATCGACGGCTCGCAAGGCGAAGGCGGCGGCCAGATGCTGCGCACGGCGCTGGCGCTGTCGGTCATTACGCAAAGGCCGCTGGCGATGCACAGCATCCGGGCCAAGCGCTCCAAGCCCGGCCTGATGCGTCAGCACCTGGCCTGCGTGCAGGCGGCGCAGACCATCAGCGAGGCACAGCTGTCGCCCATCGCTGCGGGCGTGACGGAGCTGCAGTTTGCGCCTGCGACGCTCAAGGCCGGGGACTACCGCTTCCCGATCTCGGGCGCGGGCAGCGCCATGCTGGTGCTGCAGACGGTGCTGCCGGCGCTGCTGATGGCTGATGGCGCGAGCACGGTGCAGCTGGCGGGCGGCACCCACAACCCGCTGGCGCCGAACTTCCATTTCATCGAGCGCGCCTATGCACCCTTGGTGGCACGCATGGGGGCAGGGCTGGACCTGCGGCTGCGCCGCTTTGGCTTTTACCCGGCGGGCGGTGGCGAGGCGCTGGCCTGCATCATCCCGGCAGCGCAGGGCCTGCAGCCTTTTGACCTGCTGGCGCGCGGCATGCTGCAGCATGTGTCGGTGGAGGCGGTCTGCGCGGCCGTGCCGCGCGGCGTGGCGATGCGCGAGTTCGATGAGCTGGCGCGGCTGACCGGTTGGGACCGGCGCGCGATGGAGCTGCTGCCGGTGGGCCAGGAGGAAGGCCCAGGCAATCTGCTGCAGGCCACCTTGCGCTATGACCATGTCACCGAGCTGTTCTGGTGCCTGGGGGCGCACGGCGTATCGTCCGAAGCAGTGGCACGCAAGCTCTGCCAGGATCTGCGCGATTACCAGAAAAAGCCCGATGCCGCTGTCTGCGCCTACCTGGCCGACCAGCTCTTGCTGCTGCAGGCGCTGGCCGTGTGGCAAAGCGGCCAGCCCGCGGCCTTCAGCTGCAGCGAGGCCAGCGCGCACCTGCACAGCAATATGGCAGTGATTGCGCAGTTTCTGCCGCTGCGCATGTCCATCGAGACAGCCAGCGCGCCAGTGGTGCGGATTGCTCCGCTCTAGCACCGCTGTAGCGCAACGCACGGGGCGGTGGGAGGGCTGGCTAGTACAGCCCGCCTTCCAGCGCCTGCATGCCATGGCGCAGGCGGGCCTTGTTGCAGGCCTCGCTGCCGGCGGCAAACTCCCGGCAGGGCGAGGGGCGCCACTCATAAATGCCGCAAGCGGCTTGCTGGCCGATGCTGCCGGTCAAGGCCGCGCAGCGTGGGCGGGCATAGTCGGTGCCGCGCATGCGGCAGGTCGAGTCGTTGACCTCTTCGGCCAGGCCCGAGGGCACGCGGCCGCCGTTGCTGTCGCATTCATGGACGGAAAAATCAACGCGAAAGCTGGCGCAGCAGGCGCCGCAACTGAGGCAGGGGTGGGTCATCGGGCGTGGGGGGCGTGGGCGTTGTTTGGCCGGTATTGTAGTTTTGCGCCGCAGAACGCCACAAAAAAGCCCGCTGGGTGAGCGGGCTCGGGCTGCGGTGCAGAAGGCGCCAGGTTTACTTGGCGGCCAGCGCTTGCTTGATCCAGCCGTCAAACTTGGCCTGGTGGTTCTTGATCCAGGTGTCGGCATGGCGCTGGATATCGGCGGTCTTGTTTTCGCCATTGCGCATCAGCAGGTTCTGGGCTGTGATGTCCTCGATGGGCACCTGCATCAGTGCAAACAGCTTGGCGGCGGCCGGGTTGGCGTCGGTCCATTTCTTGTTCGCGAGGATGTACTGGTTGTTCACCTTGAAGCCATAGTTCTTGCCGTTGGGCAGGCGCGTGTCGTCATCGCCCTTGGCATTGGGGATGTTGGGCACCTGCAGCCAGACGACATCCTGGCCGGGCTTGAGCACGCCGTTGACCCAGTAGGGGGTCCAGACATAGTAGAGCACTGGCTTGCCCGATTGGTAGCGGGCGATGGTGTCGGCAATCAGCGCCGCATAGTTGCCCTGGCGGTGGGTCACGCTGCCTTCCAGGCCCAGGCCCTTGAGGTGCTTGTTGATCGCCAGCTCGCAGCCCCAGCCGGGGTTGCAGCCGGTCAGATCGGCCTTGCCGTCGCCATCGGTGTCAAACAGCTTGGCGATCTTGGGGTCCTTGAGCTGCATGATGTCGGTGATCTTGTACTTCTCGGCCGTGGCCTTGTCGATCAGGTAGCCCTGCGCCGCATTGGTCGAGAACATGCCTTCGCGGTAGAAGACCTTGGCGCCGCCATTGCGCTCATAGAACTCCTGGTGCAGCGGAATCCAGTGGTTTGCCATAAAGGTGGCATCGCCCTGGCCGACGACCACGTGCTCGGTGCCGTTCTCCAGTCCCTTGGGGTCCTTGACGGTGTAGCCGAGCTTTTCCAGCGCGCGCGAGACGATCAGGGTTTGGAACATCTCCTCGTCCACGGTGCCCAGCAGCGGCAGCACATCCTTGCCCTTGCCGGGCAGGTCTTGCGCCTGGGCGACGGGGCCCCAGGCCATCAGCGCGATGGCGGCGGCGCAGGCCAGGTGGATGGGGCGATTGAGGCGGTTTTTATCAGTCATGGTCTTCTCCTTGGATGGATACGCGATGCACCCGATGTGCACCGAGAGGGAACATGGGCAGCCCTGGGACAAGACTGCGCCCGGCCCGGCCGGTGGTGCCGCCTGGTCTGTTTGCAGCTTGCGGGGGGCTTGGGGCTGCGCAGCGCTGGCGCTGCAGCGGTGGGCATGGCGGCATGCCCTGGGGGGAAGGCGCCGGCCCGGCAAGGTCCTGCCGGGCTCGTGCTGCAGGCAGGCTTATTGCGCCTTGGCGGCGTCCAGCGCCGTCTTGATCCAGCCGTCAAACTCGGCCTGGTGGGCCTTGATCCAGCCGTCGGCATGGCGCTCGATATCGGCAGGCTTGTTCTGGCCGTCCTTCATCGCCAGGTTCTGCGCGTTGATGTCCGCGACCGGCAGCTTCATGATTGCAAACAGCTTGGCGGCAGCGGGGTTGGCTTCGGCAAACTTCTTGTTGGCGACGATCTTCTGGGTGTTGAGCGGGAAGCCGTAGTTCTTGCCGTTGGGCAGCGCAGTCTTCAGATCGGCCTGGTTGCCGGGCAGTGCGGTGAACGGCACTTGCAGCCAGACGACATCACGGCCAGGGCGCAGCTCGGCGCTGACCCAGTACGGCGTCCAGGTGTAGTAGAAGATGGGCTTGCCGGACTTGTAGCGGGCGATGGTGTCGGCCATCAGCGCGGCATAGGTGCCTTGCACATGGGTGACGGTGTCGCGCAGCTTGTAGGCCGTCAGCTGGTGCTCGATCGCGCCCTCGCAGCCCCAGCCGGGGGTGCAGCCGGTCAGGTCGGCCTTGCCGTCCCCATCGGTGTCAAACAGCTTGGCGATCTTGGGGTCCTTGAGCTGCTCGATATTGGTGATCTTGTGCTCGTCGGCGGTCTTCTTGTCGATCAGGTAGCCCTGCACGGCACTGGTCGAGTACTCGCCTTCGCGGTAGAGCTTGTCGGCGCCGCCGGCATTCTTGTAGAAGTCGGCCTGCAGCGGATCCCAGTGGTCGGCCATGTAGGTGGCGTCGCCGTTGCCGATCGCCACGTGGGCGGTGGCGTATTCCACTTCCCGGATGGGCTGCACGTCATAGCCGAGCTTTTGCATGGCCTTGTTGACCAGCAGGGTCTGGAAGGTCTCTTCGGCGATCGAGCTTTGCAGCGGCTGGACCTTGATGCCCTTGCCGGGCAGGTCCTGGGCCACAGCATGGCCGGCGGCGGCCAGGCCAGCGGCCAGCAGGCTGGTGGTCAGCAGGCTTTTGACCATGCGGGTGGGGGCCGCGAAGGCCTGCCAGGAATGGGGGGTGGATGTCATGGATGCTCCTTGTTAGGGGTTCGGCGCGGGCGCAGTGCGCGCCGCCGATCAATGTGCAAATGGGGCCAAGCGAGTGGGCAGGGCAGCGGGCGGTGGCGGCTGCCCTGGCTGGGCTTAGGCGGCAGGCACGGCGTCCTGGCCGGGCTGCGTGGGTGCCTGTGCCTGCTTTTGGGCCGCTGCCTGGGGCAGGGGCTTGGACGCAGGGCTGGCTTCTGGCTTGTGCAGGGCGCGGGCGATGAGGCCGGCCGGGCCGGTCTGCCACCAGTGGCGCACGCCACGGCGTGGCTGGCCCATGGCCTGGGTGATGCGGTCGAGCAAAATAGCCAGCAGCACAATGCCCAGGCCGCCAACAGTGGCCAGGCCCATGTCCAGGCGGCCAATACCGCGCAGCACCATCTGGCCCAGGCCGCCCACGGCGATCATCGAGGCAATCACCACCATCGACAGCGACAGCATCAGCGACTGGTTGATACCGGCCATGATCGAGGGCATGGACAGCGGCAGCTGCACCTTCCACAGCAATTGCAGAGGCGAGGCGCCATAGGCACGGCTCGCCTCGATCAGGTCAGGGCGTACCTGGCGGATACCCAGGTTGGTCAGGCGCACCAGCGGTGGCAGCGCAAACACGATGGTCACCACGACGCCTGGCACATTGCCAATGCCAAACAGCATCACCACCGGCACCAGGTAGACGAAGGCCGGGGTGGTCTGCATGGCGTCCAGCACCGGACGGAAGAACTTCTGTGCCCGGTCGCTGCTGGCCAGCAAGATGCCCAGCGGCAGACCGATGATGATGCAGAAGGCCAGCGAGGTCAGCACCAGCGACAGGGTGACCATGGCCTCGTGCCAGATGCCCAGCATGCCGATGATCAGCAGCGATACCACGGCCCCAATGGCCAGGGCGCCGCCGGCAAATTGCCAGGCGATCAGCGCCAGGATCGCCACCATTGCCAGCATCGGGATGGCGGTCAGAAAATGCTCCACACCGGTGAGCGTGGCGTCAATCGGCGCGCGCACGGTCTGGAAGAAGGGGCGGAAATTGGCCACCACCCAGGTCAGGCCGCTGTTGATCCAGTCCTGCACCGGCAGGCTGCCGTCCCAGAGCTGGCTCAGGTGGAAGCCGCTGTCATGGGCGGCCTGCGCATGCTGCGCGGCAGCCTGGGCGGCGTCCGCAGTCTGGCCCACGGCGTCGGGGCCGCCCAGCCAGTCGGTGTTGCCCGAGACATTGCCCACGGCAACCCAGGGGTCGTCCACCGGTGCGGCCTGGGTGGGTGCTGCAGCGGCGTCCGTAGCGTCGGTGGCGGTCCATGCGGTGGCCGCACTCGAGCTGGTCGATGCGGTATCGGCCCAGGGGTCGGCCGCAGCAGTGTTCTGGGCGATGGTCAGCGTGTTGTCGGTACTCATGCGGCACTCCTGTTGTCGTTGTTGTCGGTATTGGCGGCGTCAGCGGCAGCGGCCTCGGTGGCCGCTTGCATGGCGATCACCGCAGGGTCGGTCGGCGGCACCGGCGGCGTGTCGCGGTCCAGGAAGCGCAGCAGGGTGTTCTTGCTGATCGCGCCGACAAAGCGGCCATCGGCACGCAGCACCGGCAGCGGGCAGGGTGCCTGCGCAACCTGGCCAAACAGATCGGCCACCAGCGCGTCTTCGGCAATGGGCTCGACCTTGTCCAGGTAGGCATGCTGCAGACCCAACGGGCCGACATGGCCCTTCAAGGCATTGCGCAGGGATTCGGTCGAGACCGTACCCAGGTACTGCTTGCGGGGCGAGACCACATAGGCGAAATCCCGGTCCTCGTCCTGCAGCAGTTGCATTGCGGCGCGCGCACCGCGCTGGTCGCTTTCCTTGACGATGGTGATGCCACGGCGCGCGATATCGGCGGCCTTGAAGACGGCTGCGGCATCCACGCCCTGGATAAAGGCGCGCACATAGTCGTTGGCAGGGTTGCGCAGAATGTCATCGGGCGTGCCGACCTGCTGGACCATGCCGTCCTTCATGATGGCAATGCGGTCGCCAATGCGCATCGCTTCGTCCAGGTCGTGCGAGATGAAGACGATGGTGCGGCGCTTGATCTCCTGCAGGCGCATCAGCTCGGACTGCATTTCGGTGCGGATGATCGGGTCGAGCGCCGAGAAGGCCTCGTCCATCAGCAGGATCGAGGGGTCCGATGCCAGCGCACGGGCCAGGCCCACGCGCTGCTGCATGCCGCCAGACAGCTCATCGGGGTAGCTTGCGCCCCAGCCGGCCAGGCCCACCTGCTCGAGCGCTTGCTCGGCAGCGGTCAGGCGCTCTTCGCGGGCCACGCCGGCCAGCTCCAGGCCGAACGCGGTGTTCTCGACCACGGTGAGGTGGGGCATCAGCGCAAAGGACTGGAACACCATCGAGATGTCCTTGCGGCGCAGTGCGCGCAGCTTGCTGTCCGACAGCTGGTTGATGTCCTGGTCATCGACGACGATGGCGCCGCTGGTGGGCTCGATCAGGCGGTTGAGCATGCGCACCAGGGTGGACTTGCCCGAGCCCGACAGGCCCATGACGACAAAGATCTCACCGGCTTCGATGGTGAAGTTGGCGTCAAATACGCCGATGGAGTTGCCGGTCTTCTCCATGACTTCTTGCTTGGTGGCGCCTTTGCGCACCAGCTCGAGCGCGGCTTTTGGGGAATCTCCGAACACCTTGAAGACGTGCTCGATACGGATTTGTTTGGCCATGTGTGGCTCCTCCCTAAGTTGTAGTGGCTACAACGCTGAAGACGCCCCTGAAGGGCGTCGTCCAGCACGGGACCGTCAATCTCTCAACCCTGATGCCGATAGCTGCGCCTGGCTGTCGAAGCGACAACCATGGCAAGCCCTCGTGGGGTGGGCAGGACACGCAATGTGACCAACAATTTCTGCCTGTACCGGGCGTGCATGCCAGCAGCGATGGGCTCCAGGGTCGAGCCAGGTACAGGGTCTCTCGTGCGCATTGAAACCCGATCGTTTCAATCACGCGAGCGCGGCGGACACTGTAAAAAGGCCACCACGCCGGGGCATCAGGGCCGGGAATATTCCGGCCTGTTGACGGACTTTGGCGTGGCGCCAAAGACCCGACGGAGACGATCCGCACCTGTCAGAAAGGCACGGATTACCTGCGTTGCAGGTTGTAAAACATCCCTTAAGTATACGTATTGGAAATATAGAAGTCAAAAAAAGCGGGTTTCATCCGGGCGAATTTAGCGCTCAACGCGGCCATTTGCAGCATCTGATTTCTGTTTTGCTACTTTTTTAATAGCAATAAAAAACCAAATATGGTCGGATCAAGCGGTCAGGGCTTTGCATGAGAAGGAAACATCTAGTTTCAATTTTATGCGAAGCCAATGCAGAAAAGACCCCAATTTTGGCAATTGCGCACCGATCGCGTTGCTTGTGCTGTGGATGCTGTCTTTTAAGGGTAAATGACTACTGATATCTGAAAACCAAGGACTGCCATGTAGGAATTTTTCGCCGATAAGGATCACCCAAGCGCCCATGAAAAAGCCCCGCACGGGGCGGGGCTGGAGGGGGCGCTTAGCGGCTGCTGGATCAGTGGCTGTCCTTGTGCGCAGGGCCAGCGGGGTGCAGGATGCGGTCGGTCCAGGCGATGGCCAGCGCAGACAGCAGGAAGACCACATGGATGATGGTCTGCCACATCAGCACCTTCTCGCTGTAATTGGGCGCATTGATAAAGGTCTTGAGCAGGTGAATGGAGCTGATGCCGATGATGGACAGGCCCAGCTTGACCTTGAGCACCGAGGCGTTCACATGGCCCAGCCATTCGGGCTGGTCCGGGTGGCGGTTGAGGTGCATGCGGCTGACAAAGGTCTCGTAGCCGCCGACGATCACCATGATCAGCAGGTTGGAGATCATCACCACATCGATGAGGCCCAGCACCACCAGCATGATGATGGTCTCGTTGAGCGCCGTGATCTGGACGTCGGGCGAGTAGCCCACCGAGGTGACGAGGATGCGCAGCGCGGTATCACTGCCAAAGGCCGCTTCAACCAGGTGCAGCAGCTCGACCAGGAAATGCCAGACATACACCAGCTGGGCAACGATCAGGCCCAGGTAGAGCGGCAGTTGCAGCCAGCGGCTGGCAAAAATCAGCGCCGGCAAGGGGCGCAAAGGAGCATTTTGAGGGAGAGACATGGTGGAGGGGGTAGTGGAGAGAGTGCCCTGCAGCAGGTTTGGAATCTGTGTTTCGGCCGTCCATCGCTGAGGTCCGTGCCAGCCTGTCTGGATGCTGGCTCAGCGCGTGCGGAAATGCCGCTAAAAAGAGCGTCGCGCATTGTAGCCAGCGCCCTGCGTCTGCAGTGTGGCGATTGGGAAAATTCCTCGCCCGGATCGGGTGGTTGGTTTTGTCTATCGCAAGCGGTGGCAGCCAGTGCTGCCTTGTCAGATGCCTGTAAGTGCGCCGGTCCACAGTAGCAGCGATTTTCATACCTACAATGTTTGCAAAGGAGACCCACCCATGACAGCCCCAGCCCAAGGAACCATTGAATCCGTTCTGGTCGAAAACCGCGTATTTCCCCCACCCGCCAGCCTGTCTGCCACGGCCCGCGTCGGCAGCATGGAGGCCTACCAGGCGCTGTGCGCCGAGGCCGAGTCCGACTTTGAAGGTTTTTGGGTCCAACGTGCCCGCGAGCATGTGCAGTGGACCAAGCCCTTCACCGAGGTGCTGGACCAGAGCAATCCACCGTTCTTCAAGTGGTTCCAGGATGGCGAGCTGAACGTCAGCGCCAACTGCCTGGACAAGCACATCGGCACGCCGGTGGAGAACAAGACAGCGATCATTTTCGAAGCCGATGATGGCCAAGTGACCAAGATCACTTACCGCGAGCTGCTGGACAAGGTCAGCGCCTTTGCCAATGCGCTCAAGGCCCAGGGCGTGCAAAAGGGGGACCGGGTCCTCATCTATATGCCGATGACCGTCGAGGGCATTGTGGCGATGCAGGCCTGCGCGCGCATTGGCGCGACCCACTCGGTGGTGTTTGGCGGCTTCTCGGCCAAGGCGGTCAATGAACGCGTCATCGATGCCGGCGCGGTGCTGATCATCACCGCCAACTACCAGATGCGCGGCGGCAAGGAGCTGCCGCTGAAGGCGATTGTCGACGACGCGCTGGCCATGGGGGGCTGCGACACCGTCAAGAAAGTGCTGGTGTTTGAGCGCACCCAGACGGCCTGGAACAAGGTCGACGGCCGGGATGTGAGCTTTGGCGAGGCGCTGGCCGGCCAGAGCACGGAATGCGCGCCGGTGCCGGTGAATGCCGAGCATCCGCTCTTCATCCTGTACACCAGCGGCTCCACCGGCAAGCCCAAGGGCGTACAGCACGCCAGCGGCGGCTATGTGCTCTGGGCCAAGATGACGATGGAGTGGACCTTTGATCTGAAGCCCAGCGATGTGTTCTGGTGCACGGCCGATATCGGCTGGATCACCGGCCACACCTATATTGCCTACGGCCCGCTGGCCGCTGGAGCGACCCAGGTGGTGTTCGAGGGCGTGCCGACCTTCCCCAATGCCGGGCGCTTCTGGCAGATGATCGAGCGCCATGGCGTGTCGATCTTCTACACCGCCCCCACGGCGATCCGCTCGCTGATCAAGGCGGCTGACTCGGACGACAAGGTACATCCTCGCAACTGGAACCTCAGCAGCCTGCGCATTCTCGGATCGGTGGGCGAGCCCATCAACCCCGAAGCCTGGATGTGGTACTACCGGAACATCGGCGGCGAGCGCTGCCCGATTGTCGATACCTTCTGGCAGACGGAAAACGGCGGCCATGTGATCACGCCGCTGCCGGGTGCGACGCCGCTGGTGCCGGGCTCCTGCACCCTGCCGCTGCCGGGCATCATGGCCCAGATCGTCGATGAGACCGGCAAGGAGCTGCCCAACGGCACCGGCGGTATCCTCGTGATCAGCAAGCCCTGGCCGTCGATGATCCGCACGATCTGGAACGACCCCGAGCGCTTCAAGAAAGCCTATTTCCCCGAAGAGATGGGCGGCAGCATCTACCTGGCCGGCGACGGCGCGGTGCGCGATGCCAAGACCGGCTACTTCCGCATCACCGGCCGCATCGACGATGTGCTGAACGTCTCGGGCCACCGCATGGGCACGATGGAGATCGAGTCGGCCTTGGTCGCCAAGACCGACCTGGTGGCCGAGGCGGCCGTCGTGGGCCGGCCCGATGACATGACGGGCGAGGCGATCTGCGCCTTTGTGGTGCTCAAGCGCTCACGCCCCACCGGTGACGAAGCCAAGCAGATTGCCAAGGAGTTGCGCGACTGGGTGGCCAAGGAGATCGGCCCGATCGCCAAGCCCAAGGACATCCGCTTTGGCGACAACCTGCCCAAGACGCGCTCGGGCAAGATCATGCGCCGGCTGTTGCGCTCGATCGCCAAGGGCGAGGCGATCACGCAGGACACCTCCACCCTGGAGAACCCGGCGATCCTCGACCAGCTGTCCGATACGCACTGACCGGTAAATGTCAACAAATGGCGCGCTGGAGCCTTCCAGCGCGCCAAGCTGTTGTTAAAGCTGAAGAACCGGTGAGAAATTGCCAGCATTGGCTGACAAGCGCTGGTGCATGGACCGTGCTATGGTCTATGCGTTCCACTATTGCCATCAAAATCGACTATGCGCAGCATTCTTCTTCTCATCATCGCCGTGCTCATCGGCGGCCTGGCGGCCCTTAACTGGGAGGTGCTGTCCACCCCGTCCGAGGTCAACCTGGGCCTGACCACCATCCACGCCCCGCTCGGTGTGCTGATGCTGGCGCTGACGGTGCTGCTGTGCGTCATCTTCATCGCCTATGTGCTGTCCTTGCAGGGATCGGTCATGCTGGAGGCGCGCCGCCACAACAAGGAGATGACGGCCCAGCGCGAGCTGGCCGACAAGGCCGAGGCTTCACGCTTTACCGAGCTGCGCCAGGTGCTGGAGAGCCAGCACGCCGCTGGCCAGTCGGCATTGCTGGCCCGCCTGGCAGAGCTGGAAGCTCACCTGGTGGCCCGTGCCCAGGAGTCGGACAACAGCAATGCCGCTTACCTGGGCCAGATTGAAGACCGCATGCGCCATGTCGAGCCGCCGCGCAATACGTTCTGAAGGACGCACTTGCGCAGCCAGCAAAAAACCACCTCGCGAGGTGGTTTTTTCATGGGAGTGGGCCGGCAGGCCCGACCTGCATGCGAGGCGCTCTTTACTTGAGGGTCAGCACCCAGTCGGCCAGTTTCTTGGCATCGGCTTCGCTGACCTGGGTGTTGGCGGGCATGGGCACGGGGCCCCAGACGCCGGCGCTGCCCTTGATGATCTTCTGGGCCAGCATGTTGGATGCGCCGGGCTGGCCTGCAAACTTGGCGCCAATATCTTTGAATGCGGGGCCCACTACTTTCTTGTCGACCGAATGGCAAGCCATGCAGTTCTTGGATTGGGCCAATGCCTGATCAGCCCACGCAGGTGCGCTGGCCGACAAGGCCAGTGCCGTGGCAATCAGAATACGGTTCATCGTGTTATCTCCTTAGCGCATGAGGTACATTAATTCTAATGGCTCGCTGCATAGGACTGCGGGGGCGCCAGGATGTTCCACAAGTTCGCATTCTTTACGGGCTTTACGCCACCGACATACAAGGGGCCAAAGCGGATGGAGAGACCATGTATTTTCTGATCCTGGGGATCATTCTGCTGTTGTTGAAGTACCTGGAGATAGGCCCGGTGGCGGCCTGGTCCTGGACTGCCGTGCTGGCCCCTTTTGGCCTGGCTGCGCTGTGGTGGGCCTGGGCCGACTGGTCGGGCTACACCAAGCGCAAGGCGATGGAGCAGGAGGTGCTGAAAAAAGAGCGCCGCCTGCAGAAATCCAAAGAAGCGCTGGGCCAATCGGCCCGCCGGCGCCGCTGACAGCGGCTGCTGGAGCACCAACCGCCGACGAGGCGGTTTTTTTCTGCCCGCCCGCTGCCCCTACGACCATTACTGGCTGGAACCCGAGTGTCTCCGTCATTTGCCCAGCTGCGCGATA
Source organism: Comamonas sp. MYb69 (assembly GCF_037479315.1). Lineage (NCBI taxonomy): Bacteria > Pseudomonadati > Pseudomonadota > Betaproteobacteria > Burkholderiales > Comamonadaceae > Comamonas > Comamonas sp. MYb69. The sequence continues at coordinate 106,116 of NZ_JBBGZG010000017.1, read as the reverse complement.
ATCATCGCTCACATCGGCGTGCACTCAAGAGGTTCTCGCCAACTTGCCCGCTGGCCCTGGCGTATATCCAGGCCCGCACTATGCAAGACAGGCCGCATTCTTATTGTTTACTGATTCGTACACCACGATGCCCGCATACCGTTCCAAAACCTCTACCGCCGGTCGCAACATGGCTGGGGCCCGCTCCTTGTGGCGTGCCACCGGCATGAAAGACGACGATTTCTCCAAGCCCATCATTGCGGTGGTCAACTCCTTTACCCAGTTCGTTCCGGGCCATGTGCACTTGAAGGACCTGGGCCAGCTCGTCGCCCGCGAGATCGAAGCGGCAGGCGGCGTGGCCAAGGAGTTCAACACCATTGCCGTCGATGACGGCATTGCGATGGGCCATGACGGCATGCTGTACTCGCTGCCCAGCCGCGAAGTGATTGCCGATTCGGTCGAATACATGGTCAACGCGCACTGCGCCGATGCCATGGTCTGCATCTCCAACTGCGACAAGATCACCCCCGGCATGCTGATGGCTGCGATGCGCCTCAATATCCCCGTGGTGTTTGTCTCGGGCGGCCCGATGGAAGCGGGCAAGGTGCGCCTGGCCGTGCCGGCGGCTGACGGCAGCAAGACCATCCAGATCAAGAAGCTCGACCTGGTCGATGCGATGGTGATGGCCGCTGACAGCAATGTGAGCGATGCCGATGTGGCCGAAGTCGAGCGCTCGGCCTGCCCGACCTGCGGCTCCTGCTCGGGCATGTTCACCGCCAACTCGATGAACTGCCTGGCCGAAGCGCTGGGCCTGGCCCTGCCAGGCAATGGCACCGTCGTGGCCACCCACTCGGACCGCGAGCAGCTGTTCAAGCGCGCAGGCCGCCTGATCGTGGAGCTGGCCAAGCGCTACTACGAGCAAGACGAAGCGACCCTGTTGCCCCGCGCCGTCGGCATCAAGGCCTTCGAGAACGCGATGACCTTGGACATCGCGATGGGCGGCTCGACCAACACCATCCTGCACTTGCTGGCGATTGCGCAAGAGGCGGACATCGATTTCACGATGACCGACATCGACCGCATGTCGCGCACCGTGCCGCAGCTGTGCAAGGTGGCGCCCAATACCAACAAGTACCACATCGAAGACGTGCACCGCGCAGGCGGCATCATGGCCATCCTCGGTGAGCTCGACCGCGCCGGCAAGCTGCACACCGATGTGCCGACCGTGCATGCCAAGACCATGAAGGACGCGCTGGACCAGTGGGACATCGTGCGTACCGAAGATGAGGCCGTGCGCACCTTCTACATGGCGGGCCCGGCCGGCATCCCCACCCAGGTGGCTTTCAGCCAAAGCACGCGCTGGCCCAGCCTGGATCTGGACCGCGCCGAAGGCTGCATCCGCTCCTACGACCATGCCTTCTCCAAAGAAGGCGGCCTGGCCGTGCTGCGCGGCAATATCGCGCTGGATGGCTGTGTGGTCAAGACCGCCGGTGTTGATGACTCGATCCTGGTGTTCGAAGGCTCGGCCCATGTGGTCGAGTCGCAGGACGAAGCGGTGGAAAACATCCTGAGCGACAAGGTCAAGGCCGGTGATGTCGTGATCGTGCGCTACGAAGGCCCCAAGGGCGGCCCCGGCATGCAAGAGATGCTCTACCCGACCAGCTACATCAAGTCCAAGGGCCTGGGCAAGTCCTGCGCACTGCTGACCGATGGCCGCTTCTCGGGTGGTACCTCGGGCCTGTCGATTGGCCACTGCTCGCCAGAGGCAGCGGCTGGCGGCGCGATCGGCCTGGTGCAAAACGGCGACCGTATCCTCATCGACATCCCCAACCGCACCATCAATGCGCTGGTGAGCGACGAGGAATTTGCCAAGCGCCGCGAAGCGCAAGATGCGCTGGGCTGGAAGCCTGCCAAGCCCCGTCCACGCAAGGTGTCCACCGCTTTGAAGGCCTATGCCAAACTGGTGACCTCGGCCGACAAAGGCGCGGTGCGCGATATCTCGCTGCTGGACTGAGCGTCCTTCGCCTTCCATGAAGAACCGCCCCAGGCGCAAGCCCGGGGCGGTTTTTTCATGGGGCAAGTGGGGCAGATGGGGCAAATAGCGCGGACATCAGCGCGCTTGCCCTGCCGCCACCATTTACCAGCTCAGGCAGATCTTGCCAAAGTGCTGGGCGCTGATCTGGTGCGCAAAGGCATCGGCGATTTTCTCCAGCGGGTAGCTGCTGTCGATGATGGGGCGCAGCGCCAGCTGCTCGAGCGCACGCACCAGGTCTTGCTGCTGCTCGCGGCTGCCGACGATCAGGCCTTTCAAAGTCTGCTGCTTGCGCATCAGCTCCACGGTGGGCACAGCGCCGGCAAAGCCGGTCAGCACACCAATCAGCGCAATATGGCCGCCAGGCGCGCAGGCGCGGATGGACTGGGGCAGCGTGCCGGGGCCGCCCACTTCGACGACGATATCGGCGCCGCGACCGCCGGTGGCCTGCAGCACCGCATCGCCCCATTCGGGCTGGTCGCGGTAGTTGATGACGGTGTCGGCGCCCAGGGCACGCAGGCGCTCAGCCTTGGCGGCGCTGGAGGTGGTCGCAATCACCTTGGCGCCCATCGCATGGGCCAGTTGCAACGCAAAGATGGAGACGCCACCGGTGCCCAGCACCAGCACGGTTTGCCCCGCTTCGATGCGGCCGTCAACCACCAAAGCGCGCCAGGCCGTGAGGCCAGCGGTGGTCAGGGTGGCGGCTTCCTCATGCGTATAGCCTTTGGGTGCATGGGTAAAGGCCGTGGCGGCCATCGTGACCTGCTCGCGCGCAAAGCCGTCCACACCATCGCCGGGCACGGTGGCAAAGGTGGAGGGCACCTGCTTGCCTGATTGCCACAGCGGGAAAAAGCAGGACACCACGGCGTCGCCGACGGCAAACTCGGTCACGCCTTCGCCCACGGCCGTGACCACACCGGCGCCATCGGCCATCGGGATGCGGCCATCGGCCGTGGCCGAGCGCCCAGCGGCAATGGCCAGGTCGTGGTAGTTGAGCGAGCTGGCATGCAGGCGTACCTGGATTTCGCCGGCGCGGGGCGCGGCAGGCGCTGGCAGGTCGGCCAGCTGCAGGTGGTCCAGGCCACCGGGGGCGGCAACTTGTATGGCTTTCATGGCGTTTCTCTTTCCTGGGTTGCTATCACGTTGAAAAGCGGTGAAGGCTGCACGGCGCAGCCACCCGGCCATCATGCAAGCGCCGGGCGCAGAAAGCCAGAACCAACATATTTGTGGTCTAGTATTAAAAATGTAAGCAATGCATGGGCATTGGCTTGGCGCTAGGATGGCACCCTGGTCGTCTGGCTCGGTGGAGAGAATATGAAGCGTTTGAACAGCAAAAGTGGTTGCGCGGTGGAGGTGACCTTGTCCGTCATGGGCGGCACCTGGAAGCCGATTGTGCTTTTCCATCTGCTCCATGGCACCAAGCGCTTTAGCGAACTGTCCCGGGCCATTCCCAATGTCACCCAGCGCATGCTGACCCTGCAGCTGCGCGAGCTCGAAGAGGCCGGCATTGTTGCGCGCACTGTCTATGCCGAGGTGCCGCCGCGCGTGGACTATGCGCTGACCGACATGGGGCGCAGCCTCAAACCGGTGCTGATTGCGATGCGCGACTGGGGCATGGACTATGCGCAATCCCAAGGGCTGCAGGACGAGGCGCCAGGCGTGCAGGCCAGCTGCGCGGCCTAATTCCAGTTTCCCGCTCGGGAGGATAATTCTCGTCTCTGATGTTGCGTGCCCACCTGCCATGATGTCCCGCTTTCCCATCCTGCGCGCGTTTGCGCTGCTGTCCGCGCTGTTTTGTCTGGGCCTGGCGTTGGCCGGCGCTGTGACGGCGCAAGCGCAGGAGCGGCGCGCCTACCCGAGCCAGCCGGTCAAGCTGGTGGTGCCTTTTGCGCCGGGCGGCTCGACCGATATCGTGGCGCGCCTGCTGGCCGATGCGATGCGCGAGCCGCTGGGCCAGCCGGTGGTGGTGGAGAACAAGGCCGGTGCCGCCGGCCTGATTGGCGCCGAGGCGGTGGCCCGTGCCCAGCCCGATGGCTACACCGTTGGCGTGGGAACCATCAGCACTCTGGCCGTCAATACGGTGATGCTCAAATCGGTGCGCCGCGATCCGCTGCAAGCGCTGGCACCGGTCATGGCACTGGCGCAGATTCCGTCGGTGTTCTCCACCCATCCCAGCCTGGGGGTACACGACCTGCAGGGCCTGGTGGCTACGTTGCGCGCCAAGCCCGAGCACTACACGATCGGATCGGCGGGTGTGGGCTCCATCGGGCACCTGATTGCCGAGGCGATGAATGAAGCGCTGGGCGTGCGCCTGCGCCATATTCCCTACAAAGGCCAGGGCCCGGTGATCAACAGTGCGCTGGCCGGCGAGACCCAGGTGCTGAGCGACCAGTACCCCTCGTCGAGCAGCCTGGTGCAATCGGGGCGGCTGGTTCCGTTTGCCGTGGCTGCACCTCAGCGGCTGCTGGCGCTGCCGGACGTGCCGACCTTGGCAGAGGCCGGCTACCCCGCGCTCAACCGCCTGGCCATCACCTGGTTTGGCCTGGTGGCGCCCGCTGGCACGCCGCCGGCCGTGGTCGACACCCTCAACCGCGCAGCGCAAGAAGCGATGCGCCAACCGGCCGTGCAGGCGCGCCTGGATCAGCTCGGTGTGGTGCCCATGGGCGGCAGCCCGCAAGAGTTTGCGCTGCTGATCAGTGATACGCGTGCCCAGATCCAGCAACTGGTGCAGCAGCGCAAGCTGGTGCTGGACTGAGCGTTTTGAAAAGCGCAGGTAAAGCGTGATTTGTGCTTTCCAAACCACTGGCAGTTTCGGGAACGTTGATCTACAATCGGCCAACTTTTTTATCAGGAGTAACCCTGTGGACTTACCGAGTTGTTGGCCAGCGGCCAACCGACCACAGGCAAGGTAATCGCAAACGCCCCAGCTTTGCGCGCTGCCTTGCCCAACCAGGCGGGCAGCTGTCAGGCGCCGTAGTTTTTTAGACCTACGCGCCTACGGCATCCCATTCGATCTTCCAGTCTTGCCCCGTGGCGAGTGCCTTTGTTGCGCGCTGCCATGCCGGGTATGGGAGCTTTTCATGCCACTGCGTATGTCTTCGCTGGCCCCCTTGCGCGCACTGCGACGCAAGGCTGCGCCATGGGCCATCACGCCTTGCTGCGGTCTGGGCTTGCCCTGCCGCCTGCAGCGCCAGCTCGCGACCATGCTGCGCCGCCGCGCCCCGGTGGGCAAGGGCGCAGCGCAGTCCTGCTCGGCATCGGCTGCGCTGGACCCCTTCAGTCGCTGACCTTTCTTCTGTCTGATGTGCATATGTGCGACCGCACTGCAGCGGCAGCGCAGCTGCACGCCTGTATTGCTTGCAGACGCCATGCGGCGCGGATCAGCCGCGCCCCTGGCTGGGAGATTGGTCATGTTGAACCTGCTGAAGAATGGATTCGTCAACTTTCTGCGCTCGCGCCACTGGGGCGTGCATTTCCGCCGCTTGCCCATGTTGGAGCAACTGGCCCAGACGCCGGTGGATGCCGGTATTTCCAAGGCCATGGGCGAGCGGCTGCGCGACGCCGCCCATGCCCCTGAACAGGTATTGCTGCACAGCCTGAACACCAGCCGCCAGGGCCTGGACGATGCACAGGTGCAGCAAGCCCGTGCGCAAGCGGGCTGGAACAGCATTGCGCAGGACCAGGCCATGACCCGCAGCGAGCACCTGTGGCTGTGCTTTCGCACGCCTTTCAACCTGCTCTTGACGGTGCTGGCCGCCGTCTCGTGGCTGACCGGCGATACCAAGGCCACGGTGGTGATCGGCAGCATGGTAGCGCTGGCCACCGGCCTGCGCTTTTGGCAGGAGGGCCGCGCCAACAAGGCCGCTGCCGGCCTGCAGGCGATGGTCTCCAACACCGCCGCTGTGCTGCGCCGTACGGCGCAAGATGAAGAGGGGCGAGACCTGGATGCACCACCCTCGCGCCTGTCGGCATTGCAGGCCGTGCGCGAGCTGCCCGTGCGCGAGCTGGTGCCCGGCGACATCATCCAGCTGGCTGCCGGTGATATGGTGCCCGCTGACTGCCGCCTGCTGAGCGCCAAGGACCTGTTTCTGGCGCAATCGGCGATGACCGGTGAGTCCATGCCGGTGGAGAAATTTGCCCAGCTGCCCGATGGCGCACAGCACAACCCGGTGGAGCTGTGCAACCTGGTGTTCATGGGCACGAACGTGGTCTCGGGCGCTGGCCTGGCCGTGGTGCTGACCACCGGCAACCACAGCTACCTGGGCGCGCTGGCCGGCAAGGTCTCGGCGATGGACCGCAGCCCCACCGCGTTCCAGATGGGCGTCAACAAGGTCAGCTGGGTGCTGATCCGTTTCATGCTGGTGATGGTGCCGCTGGTCCTGCTGATCAATGGGCTGACCAAGGGCGACTGGACCGAGGCGCTGCTGTTTGCGCTGTCGGTGGCCGTCGGCCTGACGCCCGAGATGCTGCCGATGATCGTGACTGCGACCCTGGCCAAGGGCGCGGTGTTCCTGTCGCGCAAGAAAGTGATCGTCAAGCACCTGGATGCCATCCAGAACTTTGGTGCGATGGATGTGCTGTGCACCGACAAGACGGGCACCCTGACCGAGGACCGCATCTCGGTCGAGCGCCACCTCGATGCCTGGGGTGATGTGTCGCAGCATGTGCTGGACATGGCCTACTTGAACAGCTACTACCAGACGGGCCTCAAGAGCCTGCTCGATGTGGCCGTGCTCGCCCATGCCGAGCGCGCCCCGCTGGTCGATGCCTATGCCAAGGTCGATGAAGTGCCGTTTGACTTTGTGCGCCGGCGCATGTCGGTGGTGGTGAGTGACGCTGCTGGCGTCGGCAAGATCATCACCAAGGGCGCGGTCGAGGAAATCCTGCAGGTCAGCAGCACGGTGCAGGCCGCAGGCGGCGTGCTGGACCTCGATGCAGGCCTGCGCAAGCGCATTGTGGCAACAGCCGAGGCGCTCAATGCCCAGGGGCTGCGTGTGGTGGCCGTGGCCACGCGCGAGACCCAGGCGGGCCAAGACAACTTTGGCGTGGCCGATGAGGCCGGCATGGTGCTGTGCGGCTTTCTGGCCTTTATCGATCCGCCCAAGGAAAGCGCAGCGCCGGCGCTGCAGGCGCTGGCCCGGCATGGTGTGCAGACCAAGGTGCTGACGGGCGACAATGCCGCCGTCACCGCCAAGGTCTGCGAGCAAGTGGGCATCACCGCGCAGCACATCGTGCTGGGTGGCGATATCGAGCAGATGGACGACCAGCGCCTGGCCCAGGTGGTCGAAGAAGCCCATATCTTTGCCAAGCTGAGCCCCGCGCACAAGGAGCGCATTGTGCGCATGCTCAAGGCCAATGGCCATGTGGTGGGCTTCATGGGCGATGGCATCAACGATGCCGCAGCGCTGCGCACGGCCGATATCGGCATCTCGGTGGACACGGCCGTCGATGTAGCCAAGGAGGCGGCCGACATCATCTTGCTGGACAAGAGCCTGATGGTGCTCGACCAGGGTGTGCAGGAAGGCCGGCGCACCTTTACCAACATGCTCAAGTACATCAAGATGACGGCGAGCTCGAACTTTGGCAATGTGTTCTCGGTTCTGATTGCCAGTGCCTTCATCCCCTTCCTGCCCATGCTGCCGATGCAGCTGCTGGTGCAGAACCTGGTGTATGACTTCTCGCAATCGGCGATTCCGTTTGACCATGTCGATCCCGAGCTGCTGACCCAGCCCCAGCGCTGGAACCCTGCCGATGTGGGCCGCTTCATGCTGTTCTTCGGCCCCATCAGCTCCATCTTCGATATCACCACCTTTGTCGTGATGTGGAAGGTGTTTGGCGCCAACACGCCCGAGCGCCAGGCGCTGTTCCAGTCCGGCTGGTTTGTCGTGGGGCTGCTTACGCAGTCGCTGATCGTGCACATGATCCGCACCATGCGCATCCCGTTTATCCAAAGCCGCGCTGCCTGGCCGGTGGGCCTGATGACCCTGGTGGTGGTCGCCATCGGCATCTACCTGCCCATGGGCGCGCTGGCCCCTTATTTCAAGCTAGAGGCCCTGCCTGGCATGTACTTTGTGTTCCTCGTTGCCGTGTTGCTGGCCTATATGGGTCTTACGCAGGTCATGAAAAAGTGGTACATCCGTCGCTACGGCTGGCAATAAGCGCCATGAAAAATAACCATCTGCTAAGGAGGGCGCCATGCTCGAAGCGCTGAACTACACACAAGCCAATTCGCTGATCAACACGGCCATCAGCCTGGTCACCGCCTTTGTGCTGGGCACGGTCATTGGCCTGGAGCGCCAGTACCGCCAACGCACGGCCGGGCTGCGCACCAATGTGCTGGTCGCCGTGGGGGCGGCCATCTTTGTCGACAGCGCCAACACCATTGCCGGGCCGGATGGCGCGGTGCGCGTGATGGCCTATGTGGTCTCGGGCATCGGCTTTCTGGGCGCCGGTGTCATCATGCGCGAAGAGGGCAATGTGCGCGGCCTGAACACGGCCGCGACGCTCTGGGGCTCGGCCGCAGTGGGCGCTGCCGCAGGCGCTGATCTGATCGTGCAGGCGGCCATGGGCACCGTGCTGGTGCTGGCGGCCAATACCTTGCTGCGGCCGCTGGTCAACGCCATCAACCGCAAGCCGCTGGATGTCGGCTCTACCGAGATGACCAATGCCGTGTTTGTCGTGGCCGAGCGCCTGCACCAGCGGCTGGCGCTGGCCATGCTCCAGGATGTGCTCGAGCGCGGCGGCTACCCGCCTGGCGACATCGACATCCAGCCCTTTGGCGAGGCCGAGGTCGTCATCGAAGCGACCTTGGCCGCGCAATCGGTGGAGGGCGAGGAGCTCGATGCGATGGTGCAGCAGCTGGCGGCCAAGCCGGGCGTGCGCCAGGCGTACTGGAGCCCCAGCACGCGGGATTGATGGGGGCGCCAGGGCAGGTGCTCAGCCCGCCCAGACCGCCACAGTGCGGTGCCTGGCGGCTTGCTCAGTCTTCAAACGCAAAGCCGACGCCATAGATCGAGCGGATGCAGTCCGCATCATCGCCCATCACCGTGCGCAGCTTCTTGCGCAGGTTCTTGATATGGCTGTCTATCGCGCGGTCGCTCACCTCCAGCGCATCGGCATAGGCCAGGTCCAGCAGCTGGCTGCGCGGGTAGATCTTGCCGGGGTGGCGCTGCAGGATGTGCAGCAGGGCAAACTCGCGCCGCGTCAGGCCCAGGTCCTGGCCACGCCAGCTCGCCTGGCTGGTGGTCTCGTCCAGCTGCCAGTCGCTGGCGGCCAGGCTGGCTGGCGCACCAGGGGCAGGCGGCGCGTGGCGGCGCAAGATCACCTTGACGCGGGCAATCAGCTCGCGCGGTGAAAAGGGCTTGCAGATGTAGTCGTCGGCGCCCATCTCCAGGCCCACCAGGCGGTCCACCTCCTCGACCTTGGCAGTCAGGCAGATGACGGGGCAGATCTGGCGGGCCCGGCACTCGCGCAGAATGCTCAGGCCATCGGTGCCGGGCAGCATCAGGTCAAGAATGGCCAGCTGCGGCGGGCGCGCGCGCAGCGCAGCCATGGCCTGGCTGCCATCGGCAAAATGCTCGACCTCGAAGCCGGCATGGTGCAGGTAGTCGATGACCACTGAGGCAATATCGGCCTCGTCTTCGGCGTACAGAATGCGGGGTTTGGCGGTGTTCATGCAACAGGGTCTATCAAGGGCAGGATCAAGGTAAGGCGCAGCCCGCCCAAGGACGAGATGGAGGCCTGCAATTGTCCTCCATGGGCTTGCACAATGCTTTTGCAAATCGCAAGCCCCAGGCCGGAGCCGCCGCTGGCGCGGCTGCGCGAAGTCTCTACGCGGTAAAAGCGTTCAAAAATGCGGGGCAGCTCCGCAGGCGGCACGGAGGGGCTGCTGTCATCGAGGTGCAGCTCCAGCCAGCGCTGGCCGGACTCGGGCGCGGGCCCGTGCAGGCTGGCGCTGATGCTCAGCCGCCCGGGGGCATCGGTGTAGCGCAGGCTGTTTTCCAAAATATTGCCCAGCACCTGGTGCAGCTGCTGGGCATTGCCCTGCACCCAGGCGGGCGGCAGCGCGGTGTGCAGCTCTTGCGCCGTGGGCAGCGCGATGCCGGCCTGGCCAAAGCGGATCTGCACGGCTTCCACGGCCTCGATGGTCAGCGCCCGCATATCGAGCGGGCGCGCCGTGGCGGGCAGGTGGGCGGTCAGTTGCAGCGCGGGTGCGGCCTCGGGCGCATGCACGACCAGCGCCGTGGGAATGGTGGCGCGCATGTCGCTGACCAGCTGGGTCAGGCGCAGAATCTGGCGGTGCAGGCGCGCAGCCGTCTGCGCATCAAAGCTGCGAATGCCGTCTTGCACCGCTTCAATCTCGGCCCGCACTGCGGCCAGCGGCGTACGCAGCTCATGGGCCACCTGGGTCAGCCATTCATGCTGCTGGGCCTGGGCCTGGGAGAGCTGCTCGGCCATGTGGTTGTAGCGGTCGGCCAGCTCCACCAGCTCGTCGTGGCCTGCGACTGCAATGCGGTAGTCGAGCTGGCCGCTGGCAAAGGCCTTGGCGCCTTCGCTCAATGCCTCGATGGGGCGAATCCAGCGCCGGCTCAGCCACCAGGACAGGGCGCCGGCCAGCAGCAGGCCCAGCAGACCGGTAATGGCCAGGAACACCAGGTGCTCCTTCAAAAAGGCATTGTCGATCTGGTTTTTCAGGTCTTCGGGCTGGTTCAGCGTCAGGGTGCCGATCAGCATGTGCTGGCTGTCGAACAGCGGGTTTTTGGCGCTGCCTGGTGTGGGCGCTACACCAGCGATCAGCTTGCCCTGGTTGTCGAGCAGGCCCAGGCGCTGATGCAGCGGGTGACGTTCAATGGGGCGCAATTGCTGGGTCAGCATGGGGCCAATCGTCGCGCGGCGCGGCGCCTCGCTCTCCGCTGGGGGCGAGACGGGCACAGCCGCCTGGCTGCCAAAGCGGGTCAGTGCGTTCCAGCGCTCCGGCGTCAGCGAGACCCAGTGCGGGTCCTTGGCATACTCGCGCCGCAGCTGGCTCTCCAGGTATTCCAGCCGGCCCAGCTCGATCTGCGCGACATAGCCGCCCAGGCCGCGCTGCAGGCTCCAGTACGAAAAGCCGAAAAACCCCAGCAGCAGGCCCAGCAGCAGCAGCACCATGGCCAGCAGCACCCGTGTTTGCAGACGGGTAAAGCGAAACAGCTGAAGGCGGGGCGTGGTCACAGAGGCAGGTGGGCAAATGAACGGGGAGGGCCAAACGGCAAAAACGGGCAGGCGCAATGCCTGCCCGGCTATTCTCTTACACAGTGCGTGGGTGTGTAAAAGTGTTGCTTGATCGGCGCAATGCCAGCGGTCTTATCAGGGCCCGATGGTGGCGCCGCGCTGCGCCACCAGCTGCTTGCCCACCAGGCGGCAGGTGGCCTTGGCTGTTTTCCCGTTGTCCAGCGTCAGCTGCACGCTATCGCCGGCCTTCTTGCCCTGGCAGGCCTCAATGGCTTGCTTGGACGGCGCGGGCTTGGCGGGGCTGGCCGCGTAGGCCTGGGCGGTGGCGATCCAGAGGGCTGCAGTCACGGCGGTGCTGCACAGCAGACGGTGGCGAAGTGGTTGAGAACTCATGGCATTCCTTGTGTAAAAAGAGGCTCTGCGGCCAGGCCGCGATCTGGTGTGGGACAGAAAGAAGCGGGTGAAACAGAGAAACTGGAGTGTGTTTACGCCTCTCCGCAGAGCCCATGACTGAACTATAGGAGCCAAATGTGGAGGAAGTTGGGCCGGCTTTGTGGCAGGTGTGACAAAGCGAAAACCGCATGCCCATTGGGTTTGGGCGGGGGCAGGCCGATTTTGCAGCGCCGCAAAGTTATGCAAAGCGGCCCTGGTTTCAGAGCAGCGGCGCGGGTGGCGTTGGGCTGTCACCCAGTGGGCGGCGTGCCGCAATGCGCTGCACCACCCGCTCCGGCGTGCGCAGCAGGCCCGCTTCATAGGCGATGACGGACCAGCCGGCACAGACTTGCAGCAGCTCGCCGGGCTGCAGCAGGAAGTCGGGCCGGGAAGGCTTGCCATAGGCGGCATTGCCTTGGGCAAAGGTCTCGTATAGCAGCAGACCGCCGGGCGCCACACTGGCCAGAATCTGCGGCCACAGCGGGCGCCACAGATAGTGCGTGACGACCACCGTATCAAACACCCGGCCCTCGAGCGGCCAGGCCCCGTTTTCGATATCGGCCAGCAGCCATTCGCCCGCCGTATCTGCTTGCAGCGCACGCAGCGCCGCGCCATCGCGGTCAACGCCTGTCACCCGCAAGCCCTGTGCTTGCAGGTAGCGGGCATGGCGGCCCTGGCCGCAGGCCAGGTCCAGCACCTGGCTGCCCGCAGGTAGCAGCGGCGCAAAGCGGGTGATCCAGGGCGAGGGGGCGGGGCTATGGGGCATGCGCTAGAAACAGGCCCAGACATGGTCGGCCATCTGCACCATGAATTCCGGTTGCGTGTAGAGCATGAACACCAGCGCCAGCAGCACGGCCACCAGCAGCCAGATGGCGGCGCGCTGCCAGCCGCGCAGCGGCGCGGCGCCAGCAGTGGGGGCGGTGGGTGGTGCAGGCTGTTGCATGAAAGTTCGCTTATCAGGCCGTCAGCGGCAGGCGCTGCACGGGCTCTTCCTTGACCGGCAGATTGACCAGGCCGGCGAACACGCCCAGCCCAATGGCCACGTACCAAACCACATCATAGCTGCCGGTGTGGTCATAGAGGTAACCGCCCAGCCAGATGCCCAGGAAGCTGCCGATCTGGTGGCTGAAGAACACAAAGCCGCTGAGCATGGACAGGTGCTGCACGCCAAAGATCTGCGCGATGGCGCCATTGGTCAGCGGCACGGTGGACAGCCACAAAAAGCCCATCACGGCGGCAAAGACGTAGACCGACCAGGGCGACAGGGGCACCAGCAGGAACACCACGATGGCGATGGCGCGGATGAAATAAATGCCCGAGAGCAGGTAGCGCTTGGCCATGCGCTGGCCGAGCGACCCGGCCAGGTAGGTGCCAAAGATATTGAAGAGGCCGATCAACGCCAGCGAATAGCTGGCCACATGGGGCGGCAGGCCAAAGTCCTTCAGGTAGCTGGGCATGTGTACGCCGATGAACATCACCTGGAAGCCACAGACAAAATAACCGGCGGTCAGCAGCAAAAAGCTGGGGTTGCGAAAGGCCTCTGCCACGGCCTGGGCAATGGTTTGCTGCGCGCCAGCGCCAGCACTGCGCTTGAGCGCATGGAAATTGGGCTCGCGCAGCGCAATGGCCAGCGGCACGATGGTCAGCACCAGGATGGCGCAGACCAGCAGCGCGTTCTGCCAGCCCAGGCTGGCGATCAGCTGGCCCTCGACCGGCACCATGAAGAACTGGCCAAAGGAGCCTGCGGCCGCGGCCACCCCCATGGCCCAGGAGCGTTTCTCAGCGGGCAACTGGCGCCCGATGACGCCATAGATCACCGCATAGGTGGTGCCCGTCTGCGCCATGCCGATCAAAAGGCCGGCGGTGAGCGCAAACATCAGCGTATTGGGCGCCCAGGCCATGCCGGCCAGGCCCAGCGCGTACAGCAGCGCGCCGCAGACCAGCACCTTGCTGGCGCCAAAGCGGTCGGCCAGCATGCCGGTAAAGATGCCGATCAGGCCCCAGCTGAGGTTTTGCACCGCCAGCGCCAAGGCGAAGGACTCGCGCGTCCAGCCCATCTCCTGGGTGATCGGCTGCAGCCAGAGGCCAAAACCGTGGCGGATGCCCATGGACAGGGTCACTACGGCGCCGCCACAGAGCAGCACGCGGGCCATGGACAATCGTTGTGCGTTGTTTTGCATAGTCTAAGGATGTCTCGTTATCCAAGAATTGTTACTCCAACGCCAAAAACCGGCTGTCGCCCGCATATTGCCCGGTGGCCGCCCAAGCCCATTGCAGGCTTTTGCGGCCAAGCGTCGTGAATCGTCAACAAGTTCCACCTGTTTATCTATACAGCTATTTACAATGGCAGCCGCTAGAATGGAAAGTTATGGCAAGCAAAAACACGTCTACCAGTGAATACGCAGAGGGCTCGATACGGGTTCTCAAGGGGCTTGAGCCGGTCAAGCAGCGCCCGGGCATGTATACCCGCACCGACAATCCGCTGCACATCATCCAGGAGGTGATCGACAACGCGGCCGACGAGGCGCTGGCCGGCTTTGGCAAGAAAATTCGCGTCTACCTGCACACCGATGGCTCGGTGAGCGTGGAGGACGATGGCCGGGGCATTCCCTTTGGCCTGCACCCCGAAGAACATGCGCCCGTGGTGGAGCTGGTCTTCACCCGCCTGCATGCGGGCGGCAAGTTCGACAAGGGCCAGGGCGGTGCCTACAGCTTCTCGGGCGGTCTGCACGGCGTGGGTGTCTCGGTGACCAACGCCTTGGCCACCCGCATGGAGGTGACGGTGCACCGCGATGGCTCGGTCGCCACGATGGCCTTTGCCGGTGGCGATGTGGTCGAGCCCCTGCAGGTGCGCGCGATGGTCAGCGGTGACCGCAAGCAGGGCACGACGGTGCGCGTCTGGCCCGATGCCAAGTATTTCGAATCCAGCCACCTGCCGATGGGCGAGCTGGTGCACCTGCTGCGCAGCAAGGCCGTGCTGATGCCGGGCGTGAGCGTGCAGCTGACGCAGGACAAGAGCCGCGAGACGCAGACCTGGCTGTACAAGGGCGGCCTCAAGGACTACCTGCTGCAGACCTTGCCGGTGGACCCGATCATTCCCGTGTTCGAGGGCGAGGGCTTTGCCGGCCGCAGCGATGACCATTTTGCCGAGGGCGAAGGGGCATCGTGGTGCGTGGCCTTTACCGACGAAGGCCAGCCGGTGCGCGAGAGCTATGTCAACCTGATCCCGACCACGGCGGGCGGCACGCATGAAAGCGGGCTGCGCGATGGCCTGTTCCAGGCGGTCAAGAGCTTTATCGAGCTGCATTCGCTGCTGCCCAAGGGCGTCAAGCTGATGCCCGAGGACGTGTTTGCCCGTGCCAGCTATGTGCTCTCGGCCAAGGTGCTCGATCCCCAGTTCCAGGGCCAGATCAAGGAGCGCCTGAACTCGCGCGATGCGGTGCGCCTGGTCTCGGGCATGGTGCGGCCGGCGCTGGAGCTGTGGCTGAACCAGAACGTCGAATACGGCAAGAAGCTCGCCGAGATCGCGATCAAGGCGGCGCAGACGCGCCAGCGCGCTGGCCAGAAGGTGGAAAAGCGCAAGGGCAGCGGCGTGGCCGTGTTGCCCGGCAAGCTGACCGATTGCGAAAGCCGTGACCTGGCCTACAACGAGGTGTTCCTGGTCGAGGGCGATTCGGCCGGCGGCAGCGCCAAGATGGGCCGCGACAAGGAAACCCAGGCCATCCTGCCGCTGCGTGGCAAGGTGCTCAACACCTGGGAAGTGGACCGCGACCGCCTGTTTGCCAATACTGAAATCCACGATATCTCGGTAGCCATCGGCGTGGACCCGCATGGCCCCGATGACGAGGTCGACCTGAGCGGTCTGCGTTACGGCAAGATCTGCATCCTGAGCGACGCCGACGTGGACGGCTCGCACATCCAGGTGCTGCTGCTGACGCTGTTCTTCAAGCATTTCCCGCAGCTCATCGACAAGGGCCATGTCTGCGTGGCGCGGCCGCCGCTGTTCCGCGTCGATATTCCTGCCCGGGGCAAGAAGCCTGCGGCCAAGGTCTACGCACTGGACGAGGCCGAGATGCATGCCATCTTTGATAAGGCCGCCAAGGATGGCGTGCCGCGCGAGAAATGCCAGGTCAGCCGCTTCAAGGGCCTGGGCGAGATGAATGCCGAGCAGCTGTGGGAAACCACGCTGAACCCCGATACCCGCCGCCTGCTGCCGGTGCGCCTGAGCCAGACCGATGTGCTGCAAACCCGTGAGGTCATGACCCAGCTGATGGGCAAGGGCGAGGCTGCGGCCCGCCGCGACCTGATGGAGCTGCACGGCCATGAGGTCGAAATTGATATCTGATGTCCTGCTGCCCACGCCGCTGAATAAACAATCGAACCCAAGCCAGCCGCGCGCAGCCGTGCCACAAGCAAAGAAAGCTGAACCCCTATGAGTGAAGAGAACGGTCAGGACCTGCTGTCCAACCCGGTGCCCGACGACGGCGACAGCCTGGACCTGGGCAATTACGCCCAGCGCGCCTATCTGGAATATGCGCTGTCGGTGGTCAAGGGCCGCGCGCTGCCCGACGTCTGCGATGGCTTGAAGCCGGTGCAGCGCCGCATCCTGTTTGCGATGGAGCGCATGGGCCTGGGCTACAGCGGCCCCAACCGCGCAACGGCGGCCAAGCCCGTCAAAAGCGCCCGTGTGGTGGGCGATGTGCTGGGCCGCTTTCACCCGCATGGCGACCAATCGGCCTATGACGCGCTGGTGCGCATGGCCCAGGACTTTGCCCAGCGCTACCCGCTGATCGATGGCCAGGGCAACTTTGGCAGCCGCGATGGCGATGGCGCAGCGGCCATGCGTTATACCGAGGCGCGCCTGTCCAAGATCACCAGCCTGCTGCTCGACGAGATCGACATGGGCACGGTGGACTTTGTGCCCAACTACGACGGCTCCACCCAGGAGCCCAGCCAGCTGCCCGCGCGCCTGCCGTTCTCGCTGCTCAATGGCGCCAGTGGCATTGCAGTGGGCCTGGCCACCGAAATCCCCAGCCACAACCTGCGCGAGGTGGCCGATGCCTGCGTGGCGCTGATCAAGAAGCCGGCGATGACCGACTTCGACCTGCAGCAGATCATTCCCGGCCCGGACTTCCCCGGTGGCGGCCAGATCATCAGCAGCGACAAGGACATTGCCGATGCCTACCGCACGGGGCGCGGCTCGATCAAGGTGCGTGCGCGCTGGACCATCGAAGAGCTGGCGCGTGGCCAGTGGCAGCTGGTCGTCAACGAGCTGCCGCCTGGTGTGTCCTCGCAAAAGGTGCTCGAAGAGATCGAGGACCTGACCAACCCCAAGATCAAGACCGGCAAGAAGACCTTGACGCAGGAGCAAAGCCAGCTCAAGGCGACCGTGCTGTCCCTGCTCGATGTGGTGCGTGATGAGTCGAGCAAGGATGCGGCCGTGCGCCTGGTGTTCGAGCCCAAGACCGGCAAGACGCCGCAGTCCGAGCTGATCACTTGCCTGCTGGCGCATACCAGCCTGGAGAGCTCTTCGTCGGTCAACCTGACGATGATCGGCATCGACGGCAAGCCCACGCAAAAGTCACTGCGCCTGATGCTGGAAGAGTGGATCGAGTTCCGCCAGACGACGATCACGCGCCGCTCCGAGCACCGGCTCGCCAAGGTGCTGGACCGCATCCATATCCTGGAAGGCCGGCAGACCATTCTGCTCAATATCGACGAGGTGATCGCCATCATCCGCGCCAGCGACGAGCCCAAGGCCGCGCTGATGGCGCGCTTTGACCTGAGCGAGCGCCAGGCCGACGACATCCTGGAAATCCGCCTGCGCCAGCTGGCCCGCCTTGAAGCGATCAAGATCGAGCAGGAGCTGAGCGAGCTGCGCGCAGAGCAGGGCAAGCTCGAAGACATTCTGGCCAACCCCGCCTCGCTCAAGCGCCTGATGGTCAAGGAGATCGAAGCGGATGCCAAGCAGTTTGCCGATGCCCGCCGCACCCTGATCCAGGAAGAGAAAAAGGCCGTCGCCGAAGTCAAGGTGGTCGATGAGCCGGTCACCGTTGTGGTGTCGGAAAAAGGCTGGGTGCGCGCCCGCACCGGCCACGGCCATGCGGCCGACAGTTTCAGCTTCAAGTCGGGTGACAGCCTCTATGGCACCTTTGAATGCCGCACGGTCGACCAGCTGCTGGTCTTTGGCAGCAACGGCCGGGTCTACTCGGTCGCCGTCGCCAACCTGCCCGGCGGGCGCGGTGATGGCCAGCCGGTCACCACCTTGATGGAGCTGGAAGCGGGCACCCAGATCCAGTACTACTTTGCCGGTCCGCTGTCGGCCCATTTGTTGCTGGCCAGCAGCGCGGGGTATGGCTTCACGGCCCTGGTTGAAAACATGGTCTCGCGCCAAAAGGGCGGCAAGGCCTTTGTCAGCCTGGACGATGGCGATACGCTCTGCGCCCCCTCGCATATCTCGGGCAGCAGCGGCAGCCAGCCGCTGGCCGATGCCAGCCACGTGGCCTGCGCCTCGGTGGGCGGCCGGATCCTGACCTTCGAGATCGGCGAGCTCAACCACATGGCCAAGGGCGGCAAGGGGCTCAAGCTGATTGACCTGGAAGACAAGGACCGCTTGGCCGGTGTGGCCGTCTACACGCGCAGCATCCGCATTGAAGGCGTGGGGCGCGGCGGCAAGGCCCGCGAGGAAACCCTGGAGATCCGCAGCCTGAACAACGCCAAGGCCGGACGCGCCAAAAAGGGCAAGCTCGCCGACCTGGGCTTCAAGCCCAGCGCCGTGTTCCGCGTCGAATAAAGCGCGCGGTCCATCACGCCCCAGCCCTGCCTGGCATTGCCCGGCAGGGCTTTTTTACGGCCTGTGCTTGGGTATCCGATCAGCGCTGCGCCGGCAGCAGCGCCCGCAGATGGTCGACAAAGGCGCGCACGCCCCGGGGCAGGTTGCGGCCCGTCAGCGTTTGCAGCTCGATGGAGCGTGCATGCATGCCGCGCTCACGAATGGGCACGGTGTGCAGCAGGCCCCGGCGCACATACTCGCGCACGGTGACCTCGCCGCCCAGGGTGAGCCCGCCGCCGTGCAATACAAAGCGCACCAGCGCATCGAACTGCCCGCTCTCGAGCACCGGGTCAAACACCAGGCCGCGCTGGCCGCTGGCAATGTCAAACAGCTGGCGCGCGGTATTGCCGTCGTCCAGCAGCGCGAGCGGGTAGGGCTGCATCTGCGCCAGGCTGACGCTGGCAAAGCGGGCCAGCGGATGGCCGGGCGGCATGATCAGGATGACCGGCGAATTCTGGCGGTGCTGCACATCGATATCGCGCACGGCAGCGCGGCTGTAGGTCAGGCCCACATCGGCCTCGCCATTGCGCACCGCCTGGGTCACCTGGGCGGGTGAGGCCGAGACCAGCTGGAACTGCATGCCCGGGTGCTGCTCGCGAAACGTGGCCATCGCGAGGGGCAAAAACTCAAATGCAAAGCCGGCTGATGCGCAGACCCGCACCTGGCCCCGGCGCAGGCCTTGCAGTGCCTCGATATCGGCGACCACGCGCTCGGCATCCAGCGCATGGCGCTTGGCATGGGTGGCCAAGAGCTCACCGGCCGCACTGGCCACCATGCCGCGCGGGCGGCGCTCGAACAGCGGCACCTGCAGCACTTCCTCCAGGGATGCGATCTGGCGGCTGACGGCCGAGGCCGAGACATTGAGGCGCAGTGCGGCCTCGCTCACCGAACCGCTGCGCACGACCTCCAGAAAGTAGCGCATGGCGGTGTCCTGGAGGTGCTGCGAGGGGGTCATGGTCTGCTTTGCAAAAAACGCAACGATAACCGCAAAAAATTGTGATTGTCGAAATAGGCCGCATTGCCTATGCTGGATTTTTCTGACATCCAAGAGACATACCTCCCATGCCATCCCAGCCTGTTCCTGCCGACCACAGCATCGTCGAGTTGAGCGCCGTGGCGCTGTCCGCCGCCATCCAGCGGCGTGCGCTGTCCTGCACCGAGGTGTTGCAGGCCTTCTGGGGCCAGATCGACCGGCTCAACCCCCAGGTGAATGCGCTGGTCGCGCCCATGCCGCGCGAGCCGCTGCTGGCCCAGGCCGCGCAGCTCGATGCTGAATTGGCCCAGGGCAAAAGCCGGGGGCCGCTGCACGGCTTTCCACAGGCGCCCAAAGATATCTCGCCGGCCGCCGGCATGGTCACCACCAAGGGCTCGCCGATCTTCCAGGGCCAGGTCAGCAGCAGCGATGCGGTGGTGTTTGAGCGCATGCGCGCGGGCGGCGCGCTCTTTGTGGCGCGCAGCAATTCACCGGAATTTGGCCTGGGCGGCCACACCTACAACCCGGTCTACGGCACCACGCGCAACGCCTTTGACCAGAGCCGCTCGGCCGGTGGCAGCAGCGGCGGTGCAGCCGTTGCGGTGGCCTTGCGCATGCTGCCCGTGGCCGATGGCTCGGACATGATGGGCTCGCTGCGCACGCCAGCGGCCTTCAACAATGTCTACGGCCTGCGCACCTCCGTGGGCTGCGTGCCGCATGGCCCGGGCGATGAGGTGTTCTTCCAGCAGTTCAGCGTGGCCGGGCCCATGGCACGCGATATTCCCGATCTGGCCTTGCTGCTGTCGGTGCAGGCGGGCTTTGATGCGCGCTTGCCGCTCACGCGCCGCAGCGAAGGCGCGCAGGACTGGGGCCAGGGCCTGGAGCGTGACTTCCGGGGCCGCAAGATCGCCTGGCTGGGTGACCTGGGCGGGCACCTGCCGACCGAGCCGGGCCTGCTTGAGACCTGCCGCGCGGCGCTGGGCGCCTTTGCTGATATCGGCTGCACGGTGGATGAGGTGCTGCCCGACTTTGACCTGGAGCAACTGTGGCGCGCCTGGATCGATCTGCGCAGCTTCAGCGTGGCAGGCGCCAATGCGGCGCTGTATGACGACCCGCAAAAGCGGGCGCTGCTCAAGCCCGAAGCGCTGTGGGAGATGGAGCGCGGCCGCGCGCTGTCGGGCATGGATATCTATGCCGCCGCCAAGGTGCGCAGCAGCTGGTACGAGGTGCTGCGCCGCTTGTTCGAGCGCTATGACTTTGTCGTGCTGCCGGCTGCGCAGGTGTTTCCGTTCGACGCCGAGCTGGACTGGCCCCATGCCGTGGGCGGCCGCAGCATGGACACCTACCACCGCTGGATGCAGACGGTGGTGGGCGCCACGATGGCGGGCTTGCCGGCCTTGTCGGTGCCTGCCGGCTTTGGCCCCAACGGGCTGCCTGCCGGTCTGCAGATCATCGGGCCTACCCAGGCTGACAAAGCGCTGCTGCAAATCGGCCATGCCTACGACCAGGCCAGCGGCCATGCGCGCCGGCGCAGCCCCTTGCTTGGCTAGCCGAGCCGCGCTTGCCGGCCCCTATCGCCCAGCACATTTTCCCCTGCGCATACCGCAGCAGACCCGGCGCCTTGGCAGCGCGGGTCTGCGATGGTTCTGCACCCGTTTGTTCACAAAAAGGTAGATCCCATGTCCATGCCGATATCCCGTCACCGCTTTTTGACTTACCTGGCCGCAGGCGCTGCCGGCCTGGCCTTGCGCCCTGCGCTGGCGCAGGGCTACCCCGACCGCGCGATCAAGCTGGTGGTGCCTTTTGCGCCCGGCGGGGCCACGGATATCCTGGGACGGCTGCTGGCCTCGCAGCTCAGCGACAAGCTGGGCCAGTCGGTGTTTGTCGAGAACCGCCCGGGGGCAGGCACGGCCGTGGCGGGCGGCCAGGTGGCCAAGTCGGCTGCCGATGGCTATACCTTGTTTCTGGGTGCCAGCTCCACCTTGGCGATGAACCCGGTGGTGCGCAAGGCGCTGCCCTATGACCCGATGCGCAGCTTCAGCATGCTGGGCCTGGTCGCAGACATGGGCCTGGTGCTGGTGGCGAACCAGGCCGTCAAGGCCATATCGCTGCAGGACCTGGTGGCGCAATCGAAGGCGGCGCCAGACCGCTTTTCCTACGGCTCCTTCGGCCCGGCCTCGTCGGTGCACTTTGCCGGCGAGATGCTCAAGACGGCGACCGGCATGCGCATGCTGCATGTGCCCTTCAACGGCAGCACGCCGAGCCTGACCGCGCTGATGGGGGGCCAGGTGCAATTGGCAGTGGACACCGTGGTGGCGACCACGCCGCTGATCAAGGCCGGCAAGATCAAGCCGATTGCCGCGCGGGGCGCCCAGCGCCTGGCCTTGCTGCCCGAGGTGCCGACCGTGGCCGAAAGCGGCTACCCCGGTTTTGACATGAGCACCTGGTTTGCCTTTTTGGCGCCCGCTGGCCTGCCTGAGCCGGTGCGTGCCAAGCTCGAAGCCGCCTTGGCCGATGTGATGGCCCAGCCCGCTACCCAGCAAAAGCTTGAAAGCATTGGCCTCACGCCCGCCTGGGGCAATGGCCGTGCCCTGCAGGCCCGTGTGGAGCGCGAGCTGCCGCTGATGCGCGATGTGGCGCAGCGCGCCCAGATTGAGGTGGAGTAAGCCTTGGTTTGAGCGGCTGGGGAAACTTGGGAGCGGCGCTTAACGCAGCGCTTCCCACCACTGCTTGTTGCTGCGCGGCTGGCCCACGGTCAGCACCTCGCCGATCTCGGGCGTGGCCAGTTGGATGCCCTGCTGCTGCGCCAGCGCCGCGAGCCGGTCCAGCGGCTCACGCCAGCCGTGCATGGCCAGCGCAAAGGTGCTGTTGTGCACGCTGTAGAGCACCTGGCCGCGCACATCGCTGAAGGCCTGGATGGTCTCTTCCGGCGTCATGTGTACGGAGGGCCAGTAGGCGTCGTAGGCGCCGTTTTCCATCAGTGCGAGGTCCATCGCGCCAAATTTGTCGCCAATGGCCTTGAAGCCGGGGAAGTAGCCGGTATCGCCGCTGTAGTAGATGCGCTGGCCACCGGTCTGCAGCACCCATGACGCCCAGAGCGTGCTGTTGCGGTCATTGAGCGTGCGGCCCGAGAAATGCTGGCTGGGCGTGGCGGTGACTTCGACGCCGACGTGCTGCTCCTGCTGCCACCAGTCGAGCTCGACAATGCGCTCGGGCGCCACGCCCATGTCCCGCAGGCGCGCGCCCACGGCCAGCGGCACAAAGTAGCGCTCGACCTTGCCCAGCAGGAACTTGATCGTCGGCTCGTCCAGGTGGTCGTAATGGTCGTGCGACAGGATGAGACCAGCAATCGGCGGCAGGTCCTGCAAGGGCAGCGGCGTGGGGTGGAAGCGCTTGGGGCCGATAAAGCTGAACGGCGATACACGCTCACCAAACACCGGGTCGATGAGCCAGTACTGGCCCTGGAGCTTGAGCAGGTGCGAGGAGTGGCCGAGCCGGATCACATGGTTGGCATCGGCGGACAGCGCTTGCAGCTGCGCCGGGGTGACGGTGTGGACCGGAATGCTGTCCTGCGGTGTGGTGCCGCTCTTGTCACCAAACAAAAAGCGCGACCAGATCTGAAAGCCGCCGGCATGGGGCTTGGCCGCCGGGTTGGGCGGGTTCTGAAAGCGCTTGTCGGCCGAGGAATACTGGGGCGATGCCTGGTAGCGGCGCTGGCTGTCCTCGTCGGGGGTGGAGGCGCAGGCCACCAATGAGCAGGCAGTGGCCACCAGCCAGCCGCTGCGCAGGCGCTGAAAGCCGCCGTTGCCGCGGGTGGTGTTGCTGGAGGAGGGCGCGGGGCGGGGCTCTTGCATGGGGTGTGTCAATCAGGCAGGGGGGCGGTTAGCGACTGCCATGATACGGCGCCCATAAGAAAGCCGCATGGCTGCGGCTTTTGTAGGGATTTAGCGAAAAATCTATTGATTAATCGACAGATTTATTCCACTTCGGCGATGATTTCGATCTCGACACAGGCGCCCCGGGGGACCTGGGCGACGCCAAAGGCGCTGCGGGCATGCGCCCCCTTGTCGGGACCAAACACCTGGGCCAGCAATTCGCTGGCGCCGTTGGTGACCAGATGTTGCTCGGTGAAGTCTTCCGTGCTGTTGACCAGGCTCATCAGCTTGACAATGCGCTTGACCCGGTTCAGATCGCCGCCCACTGCTGCCTGCAGGGTGCCCATCAGGTCGATGGCGACCGCGCGCGCTGCCTGCTGGCCTTCGGCGGTGTCCATGGTCTTGCCCAGCTTGCCGGTCCAGGGCTGGCCGTTCTTGCTGGCCGTGTGGCCGCTGATAAAGACCAGCTGGCCGGTTTGTGCAAACGGTGCGTAAGCCGCAGCCGGTGTGCGCACGGGCGGCAGTTCAATGTTCAGCGCTTTGAGTTGGTCGTAGATGCTCATGCCGGTGTTGTCCTTGCTGGGTGGAAGACAGGTATCTTAGAGCCCCCGCCGGGCGTGGATGCATGCAAAAACAATGCGGCGCCATACCCGCAGGGCATGGGCGCCGCATGGCGGGTTGCGTGGGTTAGGCCAGTTCTGCGATCAGCTCGATCTCGACGCAGGCACCCATGGGGATCTGGGCGACGCCAAAGGCGCTGCGGGCATGGGCACCCTTTTCAGGGCCAAACACTTCGGCGAACAACTCGCTGGCGCCATTGGTCACCAGGTGCTGCTCGGTGAAGTCACCGGTGCTGTTGACCAGGCTCATCAGCTTGACCACGCGCTTGACACGGTTCAGATCGCCGCCAGCTGCATGCTGCAAGGTGCCCAGCAGGTCGATGGCCACCGCGCGGGCCGCGAGCTTGCCTTCTTCGGTGTTGATGTTGCGGCCAAACTGCGCCACCCAGGGCTTGCCATCCTTGCGGGCGATATGGCCGCTCAAAAACACCATGTTGCCGGTCTGTACATAGGGCAGATAGGCGGCTGCGGGTACCGCCAGTGGCGGCAGGCTGATGCCGAGGGCCTGGAGTTTGTCGTAAACGCTCATGGAGTCCTTTCAAAAGTGGAGGCGGGGCAAAGCGCCAAGTGTGGCACAAATGCCCTGCCAGGGCGCCGTTTCCCATGTCGCCTGAGAGGGGCGGCGGCGAACTCTAGGGCAAGCCCTGATCGGGCCTGCAGGCAGCGCTGCCTAGCATGTGGAGATGATGGAGACCTCTTCCTGCAAGCGGGCAGACCAGCGCAGTGTGGGGCCGGGCTGGGCGGGCTACTGGCGACCGGCGGCCTGGCTCTGGGGCATCCTGGCGGGCACGGCGCTGCAGTTGCAGCAGGCCAGCCTGGCGCCTGTCTGGCAGTACGCGGCATTGGCGCTCTTGGGGGCGGTGGCCAGCCTGCTGCTGAGCCGCTGGCGCGGGCCGCTGCCGTGGCCGGATCGCGCGCTGTGCTGCCTGGCCGCCGCTGCGCTGGCCTTGGGCCTGGCGGGCATGCGTGCCGCCCATCAGGCGCAAACGCAGCTGCTGCCAGCGTTGGAAGGGCTAGACCTGCAGGTCGAGGGCGTCATTGTCGCCATGCCTTTGCCGATCACCGGCGGCCAGCGTTTTCGGCTCAAGACCGGGCAGGCCTGGCAGAGCGGGCAAGGCCGGCAGCAGGGGGCGCCGGTGGCGGTGCCGCCGCTGATCGACCTGTCGTGGTACCGCGCCGACCACCGGGCTTTTTCGGCTGCGGCGCCCGAGCCGGCTGCATCGGCAGAGGCTGGTCTTCCGCTGCTGCAGGCGGGGCAGCGCTGGCGGCTGCCGCTGCGTTTGCGGGCCCCCCATGGCAGCCTCAATCCGCATGGTTTTGACTACGAGATGTGGATGTGGGAGCAGGGCGTGCAGGCCACGGGCTATGTGCGCCACGGCCCGGCCCAGGGGCCGCAGCTGCTGGCCTCCGGCCAAGGCCATGTGGTGCAGCGCTGGCGGCAGGCGGTGCGCGATGCCATGGTGCAGCGCCTTGCCCCGCCGGGCCAGGCGCAAGCGGCGGAGCAGGCGCGCATTGCCGGCGTGCTGGTGGCGCTGGTGACCGGGGAGCAGCGTGCGATTGAGCGCGAGGACTGGCGCGTGTTCCGCACCACCGGCGTGGCCCATCTGATGGCGATATCGGGCCTGCATATCACCTTGTTTGCCTGGGTGGCGGCGGCGCTGATCCGCGTGGGCTGGCGGCGCAGCCCGGCGCTGTGCCTGTGGCTGCCGGCACCCCATGTCGCCCTGTGGGGCGGGGTGCTGTGCGCGGGGCTCTATGCGCTCTTCAGCGGTTGGGGCATTCCGGCGCAGCGCACGGTGCTGATGCTGGTGGTGGTGGCCGCGCTCGCATCGAGCGGCCGGCAATGGCCCTGGCATATGCGCTGGCTGCTGGCCTGTGTCTGTGTGGTGCTGGCCCAGCCCATGGCCTTGCTGCAGGCGGGGTTCTGGCTGAGCTTTCTGGCAGTCGGTATCTTGTTTGCATCCGACCGAGGGGGGGGTAGCCGCAGCGCTGCACTGCCCGAGCAAGGCAGGGCGCAGCGCGGCCTGCGCGGCGCCTGCGCTGCCGCCGCCAAGCTGCTGCGTGAGCAGTGGGTGGTGACCCTGGCGATCACGCCCTTGTCCCTGCTGCTGTTTGGCCAGGTGTCGCTGGTCGGCTTTGTGGCCAATCTGCTGGCCATCCCCTGGGTGACCTGGGTGGTCACGCCGCTGGCCTTGCTGGGCGCCGTGCTGCCGCCATTGTGGACGGCAGCGGCCTGGGCGCTGCAGCCCTTGATGGCGGCGCTGCAGTGGCTGGCCAGTTGGCCCCATGCGGCGTTGTGGCTGGCGGCAGCGCCGGGCTGGGCGGCGTTCGTTGCCGTGCTGGGTGGTATCTGGCTGGTGCTGCCCTGGCCTTGGCGCTTGCGGCTGCTGGGCCTGCCTTGCCTGCTGCCCGCCTTGTTCTGGCAGCCGCTGCGGCCGTCCCATGGCCAGTTTGCGCTCTGGGCACTGGATGTGGGCCAGGGCCAGGCGGTGGTGGTGCAGACGGCCAGGCACAGCCTGCTGTATGACGCAGGCCCGCTGTACGGGTCTGGCAGCAATGCCGGCGACCGGGTGGTGGTGCCGGCGATGCGGGCGATGGGCGTGCGCGGGCTGGACAGCGGCCGGCTCGATCTGCTGGTGCTCAGCCACGCCCATGTGGACCATACGGGCGGTGCCCAGGCGGTGGTGGAGCAGCTCCAGCCGGTGGGCATGCTGGGCTCGCTGCTGCCCCATGAGCGCCAGCGCCTGGGCATTGCCGAAGCGCCCTGGCAAGATTGTGCTGCGGGCCAGGCCTGGATCTGGGATGGAGTGCATTTCAGCATTCTGTTTCCGGGGGCGCAGGAGCTGGGTGCCACAGACAGTTCCATTCCAAGGGATAGCTCGGGCAATGCCCACAGCTGCGTGCTGCGTATCGAGGCGGCGGCGCACGGCGGCCATGCCGCCAGCGCCTTGTTGCCCGGCGATATCGAGCGGGCCCAGGAGTGGGCGCTGGTGCAGCGCTATGCGGGAGCGCCGTCTGTGTTGCGGGCCGATCTGATGCTGGCCCCACACCACGGCAGCAACACCTCGTCCACGCGGCCGCTGCTGGAGGCGGTGCGCCCGCGCTGGGTGGTGGCACAAACGGGCTACCGCAACCGCTTCGGGCACCCGGCTGCGCGGGTACAGCAGCGTTACCAGGAGATGCAGATTGTGCTGCGCAACACGGTCCATTGCGGTGCAGCGCACTGGCGCTCCGACCAGCCCCAGACGCTGCTGTGCGAGCGGCAAAAGCGGCCGCGCTATTGGCGCCACCAGGCTGCCGAGCAGGGCCAGACAAGCGGCATATTGGATATTAACAAAACAAATCAAGCACTAATTCTTGATGAAGGTTAGTACTTAGTTTTGGGTGGCGCGAAACTTGCTAAGCTGCTGGTGCCAGAAAGGATTTTGCGATGCAAAAGTTCGATGAGATGTACCAGGGCCTGCCTTATGCAGCAGGTGCCGAAAGAGCGCACTACCAAAGCTATGCCAAATGGCTGCAGCTGCAGCCCTTCGAGAAGATGCAGGCCTTGCGCGAGGAGGCCGAGCTGATATTCCGCCGCGTAGGGATCACCTTTGCGGTCTATGGCGAAAAGGACGAAGACGGCTCGGGCACCGAGCGCCTTATTCCCTTTGATCTGATCCCGCGCATCATCCCCTCGCAGGAGTGGGCCCAGATGCAAAAGGGCCTGGTGCAGCGCGTGGCAGCCCTGAACCGCTTCATCCACGATGTCTACCACGACCAGGAAATTCTGAAGGCCGGCATCATTCCGCGCGACCTGGTGCTGGACAACAGCCAGTACCGGCCCGAGATGCGGGGCGTGCATGTGCCGCTGGACACCTATGCGCATATCGCCGGCATCGACATCGTGCGCGCAGCCGAGGTGGACGGCAGCGGCACCTACTATGTGCTCGAAGACAACCTGCGCGTGCCCTCGGGCGTGTCGTACATGCTGGAAAACCGCCGCATGATGATGCGCCTCTTTCCCAGCCTGTTCAGCAGCCATGCGGTGGCGCCGGTGGCGCATTACCCGGATATGCTGCTCGACACCTTGCGTGCCAGCGCGCCCAACCAGGCGGCCAACAACCCGACGGTGGTGGTGCTGACGCCGGGCATGTACAACAGCGCCTACTTTGAGCATGCCTTCCTCGCCCAGCAGATGGGCGTGGAGCTGGTCGAAGGCCAGGACCTGCTGGTGCGCGATGATGTGGTCTACATGCGCACCACGCAGGGCCTGCAGCGGGTGGATGTGATCTACCGCCGGGTCGATGACGACTTTCTCGACCCCACTGTTTTCCGCCCCAGCTCCACCCTGGGTTGCGCCGGCCTGATGCGCGCCTACCGCAAGGGCAATGTGGCCATCTGCAATGCGGTGGGCACTGGCGTGGCCGATGACAAATCGGTCTACCCCTATGTGCCGGCGATGATCCGCTTCTACCTGGGCGAAGAGGCCATCCTGAAGAACGTGCCGACCTGGATGTGCCGCAAGCCCGATGACCTGGCCTATGTGCTGGACCACCTCGATGAGCTGGTGGTCAAGGAGGTGCATGGTGCTGGCGGCTACGGCATGCTGATCGGCCCGGCCTCCACGCGCGCCGAGATCGAGGCCTTCCGCGCGGTGCTCAAGGCCAAGCCCAATGGCTATATCGCCCAGCCGACCTTGAGCCTCTCGAGCAGCCCCACCTATGTGGAAAGCGGCATCGCGCCGCGCCACATCGATCTGCGCCCCTTTGTGCTGAGCGGCAAGGAGGTGCAGATGGTGCCCGGGGGCCTCACGCGCGTGGCGCTCAAGGATGGATCGCTGGTGGTCAACTCCTCGCAAGGCGGGGGCACGAAGGACACCTGGGTGCTGCGCGGCCCGGAGGACGATTACAGCGAATGGGATGGCATGCAGCAGTGAGCCCCGGAGGTTCCTGTTTGAAAGCCATCCATCTGCCTAGCGAAAGAATGTCACTATGTTGAGCCGAACCGCCGATCACCTCTACTGGATGTCCCGCTACACCGAGCGGGCAGAGAACACAGCCCGCATGCTCAATGTGAGCTACGAGACCTCCATGCTGCCGCAGTCCGCGACCGCCGCGACCAAGGCCTGGCAAAGCGTGCTGTCCATCAGCGAGCTGCTGCCTGCCTACTACGAGCGCCATGACGAGATCACCCTCGATGGGGTGCTGCACTTCATGGTGCGCGATGAGACCAACACCTCGTCGATCTACAGCTGCCTGCTGGCTGCGCGCGAGAACGCGCGCGCCGTGCGTGGCGCCTTGACCACCGAGGCCTGGGAGACGCAGAACCTGACCTGGCTCGATATGAACCGGCTGTTCAAGGCCAAGAAGTTCGAGACCGACCCGGCCAAGTTCTTCGAGTGGGTCAAGCACCGCTCGCACCTCTCGCGCGGTGTGGTCTCGGGCACGATGCTGCAAGACGATGCCTTTTTGTTCTTGCGCCTGGGCACCTTCATCGAGCGGGCCGACAACACGGCCCGCCTCCTGGATGTGCGCTTCCATGCCGTCAAGAACGACTACCACGGCTCCTACCAGCCGGGCAAGGGCAGCCAGCCCTCGGACTTCTACCACTGGAGCGCGATCTTGCGCAGCGTCTCGGCCTTCGAGGTCTACCGCAAGGTCTACCGCAATGTGATCACGCCCGAGCGCGTGGCCGAGATGCTGATCCTGCGGCGTGACATGCCGCGCTCCCTGCATGCCAGCATGTACGAGGTGGTGCAGATTCTGCAGGCCGTTGCCAACGACCATTCGGCCGAAACCCAGCGCCAGGCCGGCCTGCTGCTGGCCGAGCTGCAGTATGGCCGCATCGATGAGCTGCTGGCCACCGGCTTGCATGCGTTTTTGGTGCGCTTTCTGGAGCGCGTGCATGCGCTGGGTGGCCGCATTGGCCAGGATTTTCTGGCCACCACGGAGCCGGTGGCTGCCTGATTCGCGACCAGCCAGAAAGGCAAAAGGCTGCGGTGTTCATCGCAGCCTTTTTTGCGTCCATGTCGCGGGCATTCAGCTGCCCGCGACCAGAGCTGACTCCTGGCGATCAGTAGCGGTAAGTCGCGGTCAGCAGAAAGTTGCGGCGCTCGCCGTAGAAGCAGTCGCCGCGTGAGAGGCACTGCGTGATCACGACCTTGTCGGTCAGGTTGTTGGCATGGAAGGCCAGGCGCCAGTCGCCGCTGTCATAGGCCACCATCGCATCGGTCAGCAGCGAGGAGGGCGTGTCGATGGCGCTGGTGCCCGACCACTGCGAGCCGGTGTAGCGCATGCCCGCACCCACGCTCCAGCCGCCGCGCCCCTGGCTGGCAAAGCGGTGTGTCAGCCAGCTCGATGCCATGTGGCGCGAGACGGCGGCCACGCGCTGGCCCTGGTCGCCCGCATTGCTGCGGCTGATCTTGGCGTCGGTATAGGCATAGGCGACGGTCCAGTCCCAGCGCTTGGCCAGACTGGCGGTCATCTCGGCTTCAAAGCCCTGGGTCTTGACCTCGCCCAGCTGCAGGCTGTTGAGCGGGTTGGCCGGGTCATTGGTCTTGCGGTTTTGCTCGCGCAGGCTGTAGACGGCGGCATAGCCGGAGATGCCCCGGCCCTCGGGAATCCACTTCACACCGGCTTCGACCTGCTTGCCGCGCTGGGGCTTGTAGGGCGTGCCGTAAAAGTCCACGCCGCCCAGCGGCTGGAAGGACTCGGTGTAGCTGATGTAAGGCGCCCAGCCGCCGCCGGCCTGGTAGGTCAGACCGACGCGCTTGGTCCAGGCCGAATCGTCGGCAGCGGCTGCGGGCCGCCCTTCGGTCTCGGTCTTGGCATGGTCGCGGCGCAGGCCGGCCGTGGCGCTCCAGTCGCCCCAGCGCACCTGGTCCTGCAAGTAAAAGCCCAGCTGGCGCTGCGACACGTTGGGCGCCTGCACCAATTGTGAGGCCGTGGGCGGCGTGAACGAGCCATAGACGGGGTTGTAGACATCGAGCGGCGTGCCCAGCGCGCGCCAGCTCGCCTGGCTGGTGGTGTTGCGCTGCCAGTCCATGCCAGCGAGCACCGTGTGCTGCACTTCGCCGGTCTGCAGCTTGCCTTCGAGCTGGGTATCGACCAGCAGCATGCGGCCGCCATTGACCTGCCAGACAGCATCGCGCTGCACGGTGCGGCCATCGGCATCGAACACCGGCCGGGCAGGGCGGCCAGCAGCTGCGTTGGCGGCAAAGCTGGTGTAGAGCGTGCGGTAGTCCACCTCGCTGGTGGTGCGGCGCAGGTTCTGGCGCAGGGTCCAGCTGTCGTTCAGCTGGTGGCTGAACAGATAGCCAAAGGACTTGTTCTCGGAGTCGTACTTGTCAAAGTTCGGCTCGCTGATGAAGGTGTTGGTCGGAATCTGGCCATAGGGGCTGGGTAGGCGCGTGCCCTGCCAGGGGAAGAACTGGGTGATCGAGCCGCTCTTGTCCTTGTGGTACATGGCCTGCAAGGTCAGCGAGGTGCCGGCAAAGGGCTTGAAGGTGAGCGAGGGCGCAATGACCAGGCGGTCGTCCTTGACATGGTCGACCTGGGTGTTGCTGTCACGGCCCACTGCCACCAGGCGGTAGAGCCAGCGGCCGTCTTCGTCGATGGGGCCGGTGATGTCGCTGGCAATCTGCTTGCGGCTGTGGCTGCCCAGCTGAACCTGCAGCTCGCGCTGGGGCTGGTCCACCGGGCGTTTGCTGGTCAGGTTGAGCACGCCGCCCACACTGCCCTGGCCGTAGAGCACCGACGAGGGGCCGCGCAGAAACTCGACCCGCTCCAAGGTATAGGGCTCGACCTTGATGTTGTTGTAGGTGCCATAGGTGCGCAGCAGGCCATCCTGGTACTGGCTGACATCGCCGCCGCGCGCCTTGAAGCTGTCGACCCGGTTGTCGAAATAGCTGGAGTTGATGCCCGCTGCATAGCGTGTGGTCTCGCGCAGGGTCGTCACGCCCTGGGCTTCAAACTGGTCGCGCGTCACCACGCTGATCGCTTGTGGCGTCTCGATCAGCGGCGTGTCGGTCTTGGTGGCCGAGATGGCGCGTTTGGCGACAAAACCTTTGACCGGGCCGGTGGCCGTCTCGGCTTGGCTCTCGCCCTGCACGGTGATGGGGGCGAGTGTGGTTTCTGCCGGCGCAACAGTTACCGATTGCGTGCTTTGTGCCAATGCGTTGCCACCCCAGCAGGCCAGGGCAGCCCACAAGGCCGTGTGCAAAGCGGAGTGCAGCGCACGCGGCGCGGCTGCGGGGATCAGGGTGTCAGACATGGTGGTCGGGTGTTGAACGCGGAAAAACGGCGCGCTGAAAGGTGCAGCGCTTGAGCATTACCGGGCCTGACCACTGCCATGCAGGGGGCTGCGCTGTGGATGCAGGTGCTGGCATCCGAGCGCCCAGCTGCGGCCTGTGGACCGCAAGGCGAAGGGATAGTCGTGCACGCAGCATGGCAGTGAGGGCGGACCCGGTGCGCTGGCTGACATCGGTAAACAAACGATGCTGGCGTGCGAAGAAAGATGAAGGCGCAGTGTAATAGAAGTCGCGAATGATTATTGTTTAACCATCAATGCAAGCAGGTTTGTGCGACAGATACAACAAAAAAGGACCCGAAGGTCCTTTTTGCGTGGTGTTGCTGGAGGCGCAGCTTATTCGACCTCGCCCATGATGGACTGCAGGTAGTTCTGGATGCCGACCTTGTCGATCAGGTCCAGCTGGGTCTCGAGAAAATCGATGTGCTCTTCGGTGTCGTCCAGGATCTTTTGCAGCAAGTCGCGCGAGACATAGTCACGCACGCTTTCGCAGTGGGCAATGCCGTCCTTGATGGTGGCTTGCGCGGCTTGCTCCAGACGCAGGTCACAGGCCAGCGCTTCTGGCACGTCTTCACCGATCTGCAGCTTGCCCAGGTCCTGCAGGTTGGGCAGGCCGTCGAGCATGAAGATGCGGTCCATCAGCCAGTCGGCATGCTTCATCTCGCCAATGGATTCCTCGTATTCCTTCTTGGCCAGCTTGTCCAGACCCCAGTGCTTGTACATGCGGTAATGCAGAAAGTACTGGTTGATGGCGGTGAGTTCGTTTTTCAGCTGCGCTTGCAGAAAACCGATGGCCTTGGGATCGCCTTTCATGGTGGGCTCCTTCTCTTGTGTGAATGACGGGTATTGGGGCTATTGTCCTTGCGAAAGGTCAAGCAACCAAACCGAGCAGCGCTTATCCCCCGTGCTTTTGCTCTGGCTGCGTGTAAGGCTGAGTCGTGTTCTCATTTGACGCAGCCCGCAGCTTGCTTGCATGATGCGGCTTGCTGCAGCGCAACTGCGCTGTCATGGCGCTGTGCTAAGTTGCAGTGAGCAAGGCGCGCTTAGCGGTGCAGGCTTGCAAAACAGGCCGCTGCCCGCATATAGCCATCTGCCTTGGGTCAGGATTTAAATAATAGTTTGTTTAAATTGAAATGATTATATTAATTGAATTGATCAATTAGTAAGATCTTTTTATACTGACTCCTGTCAATCGTTTTTACTCAACAGAAGGAAACCACCATGTCCGTACTCAACAGCAAGATCAAGCCTTTCGCGACGCAAGCATTCAAGGATGGCAAGTTCATCGAAGTGACCGAAAAAGACGTCCTGGGCAAGTGGGCTGTGTTCTTCTTCTACCCTGCGGACTTCACCTTCGTGTGCCCCACCGAACTGGGCGACGTGGCTGACCACTACGCTGAACTGCAAAAGCTGGGCGTGGAAGTCTATTCCGTCTCGACCGACACCCATTTCGTGCACAAGGCATGGCACGACACCTCGGACACCATCGCCAAGATCAAGTACACGATGCTGGGTGACCCAACCTGGCAAATCAGCCAGAACTTTGACTGCCTGCGCGAAGGCCAAGGCCTGGCAGACCGTGCCACCTTCATCGTCGATCCAGAAGGCGTGATCCAGGCCATGGAAATCACCGCTGAAGGCATCGGCCGCAATGCAGAAGACCTGCTGCGCAAGATCAAGGCGGCCCAGTACGTGGCTTCGCACCCCGGTGAAGTCTGCCCAGCCAAGTGGCAAGAAGGCGAAAAGACCCTGGCTCCTTCGCTGGACCTGGTCGGCAAGATCTAAGCCTAAGCCTTTACTTACTGCTGCAATTCCAACGTAGTAGACGCCCGGGTGCCTGGCGCCCGGGCTTTGTTTTTTTGAAAAGTGCTGCATCGCCCCCTGGCGGGGCACGAGAAGTTTGAAGGAAGTCCCATGCTCGACAACACCATGAAAGCCCAACTGAAAGCCTACCTGGAGCGCTTGACCAAGCCCGTCGAGCTGGTGGCGACCCTGGATGACGGTGACAAGTCGAAGGAAGTGCGCCAGCTGCTGGCCGATATCAAAGAACTGAACGACAAGATCACGGTGGTCGAAGACAATGCGGCCGATGTGCGCAAGCCGTCTTTCCTGATCACCAACCCGGGCACCGATGTCGGCGTGCGTTTCGCCGGTGTGCCTCTGGGTCACGAATTCACCTCGCTGGTGCTGGCGCTGCTGCAAGTGGGCGGCCACCCCTCCAAGGAGTCCGCTGAGCTGCTCGAGCAGGTCAAGAACATCGACACGCCGCTGCACTTCGAGACCTTTTACTCGCTGTCCTGCCACAACTGCCCGGACGTCGTGCAGGCGCTGAACCTGATGTCCGTGCTCAACCCCAAGATCACGCACACTGCGATCGATGGCGGCCTGTTCCAGAAGGAAGTGCAAGAGCGCGAAATCATGGGCGTGCCCACCGTGTTCGTCAACGGCCAGCGTTTTGGCCAGGGCCGCATGGAGCTCGCCGAGATCGTTGCCAAGGTCGATACCGGCGCTGCAGCGCGCGAAGCGCAAAAGATTTCGGGCAAGGACGCCTTTGATGTGCTGATCGTCGGCGGTGGCCCCGCAGGCGCGGCCGCTGCGATCTATGCGGCACGCAAGGGTATCCGCACCGGCATTGCGGCCGAACGCCTGGGTGGCCAGGTGCTCGACACCGTGGATATCGAGAACTTTATCTCCGTGAGCAAGACCGATGGCCCCAAGTTTGCGGCCGCGATGGAGAGCCATATCCGCGACTACGAGGTCGACATCATGAACCTGCAGACCGCCAAGGCCCTGACGCCCGCAGCGCAGGAGGGTGGCCTGATCGAGATCGAGACTGAATCGGGTGCCAAGCTCAAGGCCCGCACGGTGATCCTGTCGACCGGCGCGCGCTGGCGCAACATGAATGTGCCCGGTGAGGATACCTACCGCACCAAGGGCGTGACCTACTGCCCGCACTGCGACGGCCCGCTCTTCAAGGGCAAGCCCGTCGCGGTGATCGGTGGTGGCAACTCGGGTGTCGAGGCGGCCATTGACCTGGCTGGCGTGGTCAAGCATGTGACCTTGCTGGAGTTTGCCGCCGAGCTGAAGGCCGATGCCGTGCTGCAGCGCAAGCTGCGCAGCCTGCCGAACGTGACGGTCATCCTGAATGCGCAGACCACCGAAGTGAACGGTGACGGCAAGAAGGTGACGGGCCTGACCTACAAGGACCGCACGAACGACGAGACCAAGACCGTGGCGCTCGAAGGCATCTTTGTGCAGATCGGCCTGCTGCCCAACACCGGCTGGCTCAAGGGCACCGTGCAGCTGACGCCGTTTGGCGAGATCGAGATCGACGCCAAGGGCCACACCAACCTGCCCGGCGTGTTTGCCGCTGGTGACTGCACCAATGTGCCCTACAAGCAGATCGTCATCGCCGCAGGTGCCGGTGCGACTGCTGCGCTGAGCGCGTTTGACCACTTGATCCGCACCACGGCTCCGGCTGCCTGATCTGCCGGATCAGCGCTGAAATAACAATGCCCCGATACCGCAAGGTTCGGGGCATTGCTGCATCTGGACGGGCCGGGGTGGCTCAGCCAGCCCAGGCAGGGCTGGCGGTGGCAGCTATTTAGCCTTGCTTGCCGATGAGGAGGTACTCCATCAAGGCCTTTTGCACATGCATGCGGTTTTCGGCTTCGTCCCAGACGACCGACTGCGGGCCGTCGATGACCTCGGCCTGCACCTCTTCGCCGCGGTGGGCGGGCAGGCAGTGCATGAAGAGGGCGTCCTTCTTGGCCACGGCCATCATGTCGAGGTCCACGCACCAGTCGGCAAAGGCCTTCTTGCGCTTTTCGTTTTCCTCTTCATAGCCCATGCTGGTCCAGACATCGGTGGTGACCAGGTCCGCGCCCTTGCAGGCCTCATGCGGATCGCTGAACAGCTGGTAGCAGCCCTTGTCGTAGGCGCGGCCGCTGAAGGCCAGTTGCTCGTCGATGCCGTAGCCGCTGGGCGTGCTGACATGGACCTTGAAGCCCAGCAGGTTGGCCGCCTGCAGCCAGGTGTTGGCCATGTTGTTGCCGTCACCCACCCAGGCGACCGTCTTGCCCTGGATCGAGCCACGGTGCTCGATGAAGGTGAAGATGTCAGCCAGGATCTGGCAGGGGTGGAACTCGTTGGTCAGGCCATTGATGACCGGCACGCGCGAGTGCGACGCAAAGCGCTCGATCTTGTCCTGGCCGAAGGTGCGGATCATCACCAGATCGGTCATGCGGCTGATCACGCGCGCGCTGTCCTCGATGGGCTCGGCGCGGCCCAACTGGCTGTCGCCGGTGGTCAGGTGGACCACCGAGCCGCCCAGCTGGTACATGCCGGCTTCAAAGCTCACACGGGTGCGGGTGCTGGCCTTCTCGAAGATCATCGCCAAGGTGCGGTCAGCCAGGGTGTGGTGGGTCACATAGCCCTTGAACTTCTGCTTGATCAGCGCCGCGCGCTTGAGCAGGTATTCGTATTCGTCAGCCGTGAAGTCCTGAAATTGCAGATAGTGTTTCATTGCGTTCTTTTCTGGCCTTATTGGCCCGCCAGGAAGGATTTGACCAGCGGCACGAGCTTGGCGACGATCTCATCGGCCTCGGCTTCGGTCAGGATCAGCGGCGGCACGATACGGATCACGGTGTCGGCGGTGACGCTAAACAGCAGGCCGGCTTCTTGCACGCCGCGCGTGATCAGCTCGCCGCAAGGCTTGTTCAGCTCCACGCCGATCATCAGGCCCTGGCCGCGCACTTCGACAAAGCCGGGCGTGCCCGCCAGCGCCTGGTTCAGCGCCGCCTGCAGGTAGTCACCCACCTTGGTGGCATTGGCCAGCAGGCCTTCTTCTTCCATGATGGCAATGGTTTCCACACCGGCACGCATGGCCAGCGGGTTGCCGCCAAAGGTGGTGCCATGGTTGCCCGGTTGCAGCACCTTGGCGGCCTTGGGGCCGGCGACGACCGCACCGACGGGCACGCCCGAGCCCAGGCCCTTGGCCAGCGACATCACATCGGGCACGATGCCGGCCCATTGGTGGGCAAACCACTTGCCAGTGCGGCCCATGCCAGCCTGGATTTCGTCGACGATGAACAGCCAGTCCTTGGCGTCGCAGAGCTCACGCACCTGCTTCATGAAGTCGGCGCGCATCGGGTGCAGGCCGCCTTCGCCCTGGATGGGCTCCATCATCACGCCAACGATATTGGGGTTGCCTTCGGTCGCTTCCTGCAGCGCGACGAAGTCATTGGCCGGCACGCGCAGAAAGCCGTCGAGCAGCGGGCCAAAGCCGTTGCGCACCTTGGGGTTGGCGGTGGCGCTCATCGTGGCGATCGAGCGGCCATGGAAGGCATGGTCGAACACGACGATCACCGGCTTTTCGATGCCCTTGTCCACGCCGTACTTGCGCGCGATCTTGATCGATGCCTCGTTCGCTTCCAGGCCGGTGGAGCAGAAGAAGACATTGGTCATCTTCGAGCGCTCGACCAGCAGGGCCGCCAGCTTTTCCTGGCCGGGCACATAGTAGTAGTTGCTGGTGTGGATCAGCTTGGTCATCTGGTCGTGCAGCGCAGCGACCAGCTTGGCGTGGTTGTGGCCCAGCGTGTTGACGGCGATACCGCCCAGCGCATCGAGGTACTCCTTGCCGTTCACATCCCAGACACGCACGCCCTGGCCTCGCTCCAGTGCGACCGGCACGCGGCCATAGGTAGTCATCACATGGGGCTCAGAAGGCTTGACGGTGTCTTGCATGGAAATCTCCGGAAAAAAGAAACAGAATCAAAAAATCCGCCATGGCCCAGGCCCCTATGGCATGGCACCAGCGGAAGTCCCATTCTAGGGGCTGCGTAGCG
The DNA here is from genome assembly GCF_037479315.1 of Comamonas sp. MYb69. Taxonomy (NCBI): domain Bacteria; kingdom Pseudomonadati; phylum Pseudomonadota; class Betaproteobacteria; order Burkholderiales; family Comamonadaceae; genus Comamonas; species Comamonas sp. MYb69. The sequence continues at coordinate 68,028 of NZ_JBBGZG010000017.1, read as the reverse complement.
ACAGACTAGTGAAGAATGCGCATCACAGAATCGCAGTGGAGCCAGAGTGCCGGCGAGGCCCAATCCTCGCAAGCTAGACTACGCAGCGCCAAGGCCTGGGCATATCCGCTGCGGCGGCCCTGGCCTGCTGCGCAAAGTTATGCACTTCTTGCATTTGATGATGTTTTGAACTTATGCCTTGCGCGTGCGTATCTCTTATATAAGAGTTAAAATACGGGTTTGGCCTGAGGCAGTGATCCTGTGCTCAGGCGTCTATCAGAGGCTTCCATCCCATGGTTTCTCCCACATCTCAAGAAGTTTTCATTCTGGGCCTGACCCAGAATGGCAAGACCTTTCGCCCCAGTGACTGGGCGGAGCGTCTGGCGGGGGTGATGAGCCAGTTTCGTCCCGGCGGCATGCGCCGTGGTGGCCATCTGGGCTATTCGCCCTGGTGCGTTCCCACGACGATGAACGGCGCCAAATGCGTAATCGTCAAGCGGGAGTTGCAGGTGCACGAGCCGATGGCTTGGGACTTTGTGATGAACTTTGCGCGCGACAATGGCCTGCAGACCACCGACGCCTGCCTGATTCCGGAGGCGCCAGGCAACCCTGGCGGCCCCGCCAGTCCGGCTGGCAGCACCGGCAACACCACCACCAAGGCCTGAGTTTTCAGGCCTTTTTTGCGAGCCGGTATTTGGCATGGCTTGGTGCGGTGTTGGTGCCGGCGGTGCATCGGCTGCCCCATGGCCTAGATGCATGGGCGGGGCGCCTAGCCTGCTGGGCTGGACTTGGCTGGCTGCAGGTTGGAGCTTCTTGCTCGGCGCTGCAAAAAAACGGCCCACACAACGAAAAAAGCCGTCTTGCGACGGCTTTTTAGTTCACTGAGAGCGCACCCGTTACAAACGGCGGGCAGGGGATCCTGCCCGTGCGATTGCCTAATGGGCTTAGGCGGCCAGTGCCAGGGCCTTGACCTTGGCAGCAATGCGGCTCTTATCGCGAGCAGCCTTGTTCTTGTGGAAGATGCCCTTGTCGGCAATCGTGTCCAGCACGGATTGCGCCTTGGCAAACAGTTCGGTGGCCTTGGTCTTGTCGCCAGCGGCAACAGCCTTTTCCACGTTCTTGATAGCGGTACGGTACTTGGAACGCAGCGAGGTGTTGGCGGCGTTCAGCTTGATGGTTTGGCGGGCGCGCTTACGGCCGGATGCCAAACGGGGGTTCTTTTTGACTGGCTTAGATGCCATGATGAGTGTCCTTTGAGTCTGCGGATGTTTTCAGTGAATCGGGCATTATAGCCGCTGTTTACTCAGAAATCCAGATAACCGGCAATTTCCCGCCAGCGGCGCGGCTACACTGCCCGGGTGTCACTGTTCAAAGCTGCCTCCACCGTCTCCCTGTTTACGCTGCTCTCGCGTATCACAGGGCTTGCCCGCGATCTGCTGATGGCCACCATGTTTGGTGCCAGCGCACTGACCGACGCGTTCAACGTTGCCTTTCGCATTCCCAACCTGTTCAGGCGCCTGTTTGCAGAAGGGGCCTTCAGCCAGGCCTTTGTGCCGGTGCTGGCCACCACCTTGACCAAGGAAGGCGAGGAGCGCACACGTGACTTGGTGCACAGCGTGGCCACGGTGCTGTTCTGGATTCTGGCGCTGACCTGCGTGCTGGGTGTGGTCGCGGCGCCCGCGCTGGTCTGGCTGCTGGCCAGTGGCCTGCGCCAGAACCCGCACAGCTATGACGCAGCGGTGCTGATGACGCGCTGGATGTTCCCGTATATCGGCTTTATGTCGCTGGTGGCGCTGGCTGCGGGCGTGCTCAATACCTGGAAGCGCTTTATCGTGCCGGCCTTCACGCCGGTGCTGCTCAATGTCAGCATGATTGTGGCGGCCTTGGCGCTGACGCCCTGGATGCGCAGCCATGGCCTGGAGCCCATCTATGGCATGGCTGTTGGCGTGATGGCCGGCGGCGTGCTGCAGCTGGTCGTGCAGTTTCCGGCGCTGCGCCGCATCGGCATGCTGCCGCGTATCTCCTGCCGGCCCTCGGTCATCAGGCAGGCCTGGGCCGATGCCGGCGTGCGCCGTATCCTGTCGCTGATGGCGCCCGCCCTGCTGGGCGTGGGCGTGGCCCAGATCTCGCTGATGATCAACACCCAGATCGCCTCTTACCTGGCACCGGGCAGCGTGACCTGGCTGTTCTATGCCGACCGTCTGATGGAGTTCCCCACCGCCTTGCTGGGCGTGGCGCTGGGCGTGGTGCTGACGCCGCAGCTGTCGTCGGCCAAGGCGGCCGGTGATGATGAGCGCTATGGCGCCATGCTCGACTGGGGCCTGCGCATTGTGGTGTTGCTGGCCGCCCCTTGTGCGGCGGGCCTGCTGCTGTTTGCCAAGCCCTTGGTGGCCGTGCTGTTCCACTACGGCGCGCTCAAGGGCTCGGATGTGGGCCAGATTGCGCTGGCGCTGCAAGGCTATGGCGTGGGCCTGCTGGCCATGGTCGCCATCAAGGTGCTGGCGCCGGGCTTCTATGCCAGCCAGGACATCCGTACGCCGGTGAAGATTGCCATCTGTGTGCTGGTGCTGACGCAGCTGTTGAACCTGGTGCTGGTGCCCACGATGGCCCATACCGGTCTGGCCTTGTCGATCGGCCTGGGTGCGGTCATCAATGCGCTGTGGCTGCTGGTGGGCTTGATCCGGCGCGGCAGCTTCAAGCCCAAGCCGGGCTGGTGGATCTTTCTGGCCCGGGTATCGCTGGCCGTTGCGCTGCTGGGCATCTTTCTGGCCTGGGGCGCGCAGATGACCGATTGGGTCGCGCTGGGCGCGCACCGCCTGGAGCGCGTGGGTCTGCTGGCGCTGTGGATGGCGGGGGCGGCGCTGCTGTATTTTGGTGTGCTGGCCTTGTCCGGCATGAAGCTGCGCGCAATGTTGCGCCGCTGACAGAATAGTTCCCTCTATTAGGGAATATGCGGTTTTTGCGTGATTTCCATCGCGCAGACCCTGCAGGCCAGCCCATCTGGTGGTATACATGGCGTCATGGCACTGGCAGCGCCCCAAGGTGCCAGCGATGTATGCGAAGGCGCTGCAGTTGGGATGTGTATGGACTTCCGCTTTTCTATCCCCACACCGTTGGAGCATTTTGAATCGCTGGTCAGCAGTGACGATGGTTTTCCGCTGCTCGAAGCCGCCGCTGCCGTGGCCTGCATCGAGTACCCGCAGTTGGACACCCAGCAGGTCCTGAACGAGGTCGACCAGCTGCTGGGCCAGCTGATGGAGAGCCGCGATGCCAGCAGCCGCAGTGCGCTGACGCGGCTCAAGGCACTCAACCACCGTTTTTATGCCGAGTGGGGTTTCCAGGGCAACCCCAATGACTTCTATGCGCTCGACAACAGCTGCCTCAATGCCGTGCTGCACCGCCGGCGCGGCATTCCCGTGTCGCTGGCGGTCATCTGGCTGGAGCTGGCTACGGCTTTGCAGCTGCCCGCGCATGGCATCTGCTTTCCCGGCCATTTTCTGCTCAAGGTGAGCGTGGCAGAAGGGCAGATCGTGCTCGATCCGCTGTCGGGCCAGTCGTTTTCCAGCAATATGCTCGCCGAGATGCTCGAGCCCATGCAAAAGGCGTTTCACCGCGTCGATGAAGACGATGTGCCGCTGGGCCTGTACCTGCAGGCCGCAACGCCACGCGACATCATTGCGCGCATGCTCTCCAACCTCAAGGAGGTCTACCGCAGCGACAAGAACTGGGGCAAGCTCATTGAGGTGCAAAACCGGCTGCTGGTGCTGCTGCCCAGCGAATGGACGGAGCTGCGCGACCGGGGCCTGGCTTATGCAGAGCTGGGCGTGCACGACCGGGCCCGGGAAGATCTGCAAACCTACCTCAACCAGACCGGCAATCCAGAGGATGCGGCCACTATTCGTGCGGCTTTGTTAGATTTGCAACGAATGTAACGTTTGACGTTGTTTTGACATTTTCTTGTCATTCTGTCGTCACACAACTTCGGCAAGATAGCGGCACTAGGGATGCGCCACTATGAAAGATCGATTAGGAATTTCACCAGAAGACGTCATGCACAAGATTGCGCGTGATGTGATGGATGACTATGACGAGTCTCTGGAGCTCGAGATGGAGGACGGCATGCTGGGCGCGCCGTTCGCCGCAGGGATGACGGAGCACGACTACCAGTACTTCCGCGAGCTCTTGAGGCTGCAGGGTGAACTGGTCAAGCTGCAGGACTGGGTGCAGCACACCGGCCAGAAGGTGGTGGTGCTGTTCGAGGGGCGCGATGCCGCAGGCAAGGGCGGTGTGATCAAGCGCATCACCCAGCGCCTCAACCCCCGCGTGGTGCGCGTGGCCGCCTTGCCGGCCCCCAACGACCGCGAGCGCACGCAGTGGTACTTCCAGCGCTATGTGGCACACCTGCCCGCCGCTGGCGAGATCGTGCTGTTTGACCGCAGCTGGTACAACCGCGCTGGTGTCGAAAAGGTCATGGGCTTTTGCACCAATGACCAGTACGAAGAGTTCTTCCGCACCGTGCCCGAGTTTGAGAAGATGCTCGTGCGCTCGGGGATCTTGCTAGTCAAGTACTGGTTCTCGATCAGTGATGAAGAGCAGCACCTGCGCTTCTTGGGCCGTATCCATGACCCCCTCAAGCAGTGGAAGCTCTCTCCAATGGACCTGCAAAGCCGCGTCCGCTGGGAGGAATACACCAAGGCCAAGGAAGTGATGCTGGAGCGCACCCACATTCCTGAGGCGCCCTGGTGGCTGGTGCATGCCGATGACAAGAAAAAGGCACGCCTCAACTGCATTGCACACTTTCTGGCCCAGGTGCCCTACACCGATGTGGATCATGAGAATGTCGTGCTGCCCGACCGGATTCGCCATCCGGACTACAGCCGCCTGCCTGTGCCCGCTTCCATGTATGTTCCGGAAGTCTATTAATTAAGATTTCGGATCATTTGATACAAAGAGCCTCGGTTTCATCACTGAGGTTTTTTTACGCCTGTGTTGTGCCGATGCAGGCAGAGCGCCCATCGGTCATCGACGGCATGACCGTAGGGAAAGCCGGCCGATCCGGGTGCTGATCAGCTGGGGCTGGAAGGCGCCTGCAGGCAGCGAAGCCGTGTTGAGGAGATGCGGTAGTCCAGCAGCATCTCTTGCGCGTTGGGGGTTTGGAGATGCTGGGCGCGGTGCTTGCAGCGAAGAGAGCGGGGGAGATGGGCATCTGCACCCCGCCTCAAGGTGCAGTGCCAAAGAGGCGGGGTTAGATCAGCCGCGCCGCAAACAGCTCTTTTTTCAGATAGGCGTAAAAGAGCGGCGCCGCCACCAGCCCTGCGGGGCCAAAAATAGCTTCCGCCACAAACATCACCGATAGCAGCTCCCAGACGCCCATATGTGTCTTGGCGCCGACGACCTTGGCATTGATCAGGTACTCGGCCTTGTGGATCAGCACCAGGAAGGCCAGACAGGCGACGGCGGTCAGTGGCGAGACCGACAGGCCCACGGTGGTGATGACGGCATTGCAGACGAGGTTGCCGACAATGGGGATCAGTCCGCCAAAAAAGGTCAGCATGATGAGCGCGCCGCTATAGGGCAGGCGCATATTGATCAGCGGCAGAATGCCCAGCAGGAAGATGGCGGTCAGCACCGTGTTGAATAGAGCGATCCAGAACTGGGCTGCGACAATCTGGCGGAAGGCATCGCCAAAGCGCTGCACGCGCAGCTGCAGCTGGTAGGCCAGGGGAGCGTGGGAATGGCGGCTGTGGCGCACGGCGGCCAGCGCGCCAATCAAGAGGCCGACAAACACATAGAGCAGGCCGGTGAGCCAGAGCCGGCCCATATTGGCAATGGCACCCGCCTTGGTGCCCAGGTATTCGGCAGCCCGCTGCTGCAGGTCTTGCGCGCCATCGGGCAGCACATTGGCCAGCTCGGGCGGCAGCTTGCTGCGCAGGTCCAGCAAGGTCTTGGCCATCGAGACCAGCATCTCGCGGTACTGCTGCGGCGCGTTGAGCAGATAGCCCTGGGAATGGATCAGGCCCAGCGTGACCAGCACCACCGGCACCACCAGCACGATGGTGACGGACAGGTATTCCATCCACAGCGGTGGGGGCGTGTTCAGCGAGGTGGGCAGGCGGCTCAGCTCACGGATCTTGTGTACCAGAAACAAGGTGAAGGTGTAGCCGGCGCAGGCGGCCAAGAGGCCCACCAGCAGGCCATTGAGCATGATCAGCAGCAAGGCCGCAGCCATCAGCACATAGGAGGCCACCCTGACGCCCCAATGCGCAGGAGGCGGCCGCCAAACATGCGGCAGGTCCGCAGCGCCGCTGGCCGGCTGGCCGGGTGCGGGGCTGTTGGACGGGGGCTTTGCGGAATCCGGTTGCATGGTTGGCCATCCATCTGAGCGAGTCGGAAGGCCAGGATCTGGCCCTTGCTGCGCGCAGGGCAGACGGCTTGGTGCGCCTGCCCTGCCGGGGAAGCTTAGCGCACCGTGACCGCAGCCTCAGCGCCACGGGGGCCGATGCTGCCAATCGTCCACACTTGTTCACCAAGGGCGGAGAAGGCGTCCTTGACGGCCTGCTCGCTCTCTGCGGGAACCACCACCACCATGCCGATGCCGTTGTTGAAGGTGCGGTTCATCTCGATGTCATCGATGCCAGCGGTCTTTTGCAGCCAGGCAAACAGCTCGGTCTGGGGCCAGCTGCCCTTGACCAGTTGCGCGCCCAGGCCTTCGGGCAGCACGCGGGGAATGTTCTCCAGCAGGCCGCCGCCGGTGATGTGGGCCAGCGCCTTGATGGGCTGCGAGGCCAGCACCTTGAGCACGTTGAGCACGTAGAGACGCGTGGGCTCCATGATGGCATTCTTGAAGGGTTTGCCGTCCAGCGTCTCGGGCAGGCCGCCTTGGCTTTGTGCGCGCTCGATGCACTTGCGCACCAGCGAGAAGCCGTTGGAATGCACGCCATGCGAGGCCAGGCCCAGCACCACGTCGCCGGCTTGCACATTCTGGCCGGTCAGGATCTTGCTTTTCTCGACCGCGCCAACTGCAAAACCGGCCAGGTCGTATTCGCCGTCCGGGTACATGCCGGGCATCTCGGCGGTTTCACCACCGATCAGTGCGCAGCCCGACAGCTCGCAGCCCTTGGCGATACCGCCCACCACGGCCGCTGCCGTGTCCACATCGAGCTTGCCGCAGGCAAAGTAGTCGAGGAAGAACAGGGGCTCGGCGCCTTGCACCAGCACGTCGTTGACGCTCATGGCCACCAGGTCGATGCCCACGGTGTCATGCATATTCCACTCAAAGGCCAGGCGCAGCTTGGTGCCCACGCCGTCGGTGCCCGAAACCAGCACCGGCTCCTTGTAGCGCTTGGGCACTTCAAACAGCGCGCCAAAACCACCGATACCCGCCATCACGCCTTCGCGCATGGTTTTCTTGGCCAGGGGCTTGATGCGCTCGACCAGCGCGTCGCCTGCGTCAATATCAACGCCAGCGTCTTTGTACGAAAGGGGGGTGGAGGAATTGGAAGAGCTCATGAGGGACTACAAAGGCAATAAAGCTGACAAGCTGACCCAACGGGGGCCAGAAACGCCGATTTTATGCCGCAAGCCATACCCGAGGGGGCAGAATGCCCGTCCGGTGTGCACTGTTACCGCATGAGCGCGCATCGGCCGCCTGCTTTGTGGCCGATTTCATGCATAAATGGGGCAGAGGGGCCTTTTGTGTCACACCAGCGTGACTACCGACTAAAATCAACGGGTTTGCATGCAGGGCCCTGGCCACTGCATGACCGAGCAGGGGCGCCCCAAGTTGGCGCGCATCGCGCCAACCAGACTGAACGCTTTCTTGTATTGAACGCAGCCATGCGTGAGATTTCCTTTTATCTGATGACCCACAACGCAGTGCGTATTGCACGGCGGGCTCGGGCGCGGATAGGAGTTGGCGCATGAAGCAAATGGCTTTGGATCTGGGCTTGGCGCCAGCGCCAAGCCTGAACCGGTTTTTTGCGGGCTCCAACCAGGCAGCGCTTGCGCATCTGCATACCCAGGTCAATGAGGCCTGGGACGCGCCGCGCTCGACCGTGCCCACTTACCTTTGGGGCGAGATGGGCTGCGGCAAGACCTATGTGTTGCGTGCAGTGGCCGAAGCCTTGCGTGAGCAGGGGGCGCCTGTGGGCTGGCTCGATGCGAGCACCCGCTTTCCCAGCGCCTTCAACGAGCGCTGGTCGGCCGTGATCCTCGACGAGGTGCAGTTCTACAACCCGGTGCAGCAGGCAGCGGCCTTCAACTGGTTCGTCAACGCCACCAGCCCGGCCACCGGTGCGCGGCGTTGGGTGCTGGCCGCTGGCGATGTGCCGCCGTCCGACCTGAAACTGCGTGACGACTTGCGCACCCGGCTGGGCTGGGGCGAGATCTACCAGCTGCACCTGCTCAGTGAAGCGCAGCGCAGGGATGTGCTCAAGGATGAAGCCAAACGACGTGGCCTGGTATTGACCGACGATGTGATGGATTACATGCTCAAACGCTTCTCACGCGATTTGGGCAGCCTGATGCAATTGTTGGACCACCTGGACAATTTTGCCTTGCGCAACAAACGGGGCCTGACGATCCCCTTGCTCAAGGACATGCTGGAGACGGAGTAAATGGTCTTGCAGCTACAACCGAGATTTTTTGAATGAATAACTCTGCTGGCACAAGCACAAGGCTTGCGCTTTTTGACCTGGACCACACTTTGCTGCCGCTCGATTCGGATTACGAATGGGGGGAGTTCACCTTGCGCAAGGGCTGGTGCGACAAGCAGGAGTTTGGCAGCCGCAATGCGGCCTTTTTTGCCGATTACCAAAAAGGCACGCTCGATATCCATGCCTATGTGCGTTTTGCCACCGAGGCCATTCGCAAGCTCGGCCCTGAGGCCGCCGATGAGGCGCACCGCGCCTTCATGCAGGAAGTGATCACGCCGCATATCCAGCCGGCGGCGCTGGCGCTGCTGCAGCAGCACCGCGATGCGGGCGACACCATCGTGATCGTCACCGCCACCAATGAATTCGTGACCCGCCCGATTGCCAAGGCCTTGGGTGTGGACCACCTGCTGGCCGTCAACCTGGCGCGCGACGCTTCTGGCTGGATCACCGGCGAGATCGACGGTGTGCCGACGATGCGCGCCGGCAAGGTCACCCGCATGGAAGCCTGGATGGCCGAGCGCGGCCTGAGCTGGGACAGCGTGGACAGCATCTTCTACAGCGACTCGATGAACGACGTGCCGCTGCTGGAAAAGGTGGATACTGCCGTGGCGACCAACCCCGACGCGCGCCTGCGCCAACTCGCCACCGAACGCGGCTGGCGCATCCTGGACCTGCTGGAGCCACACGCATGATCAAGACCATCATCGATAAATTGCTGGGCAAGGCGACGGCCGCCAGCAAGACCAAGAACCCCTTTGGCAAGCGCGAGGAAGTGGGCGTTGATGTGCACAACATCGACCCCAAGCTGGTGGACCGCCGGGCGCTGGATGTCTGCAGCACCTTGAAGGAAGCGGGCTTCGAGGCCTATATCGTCGGCGGCGCGGTGCGCGATCTGCTGCTGGGCCTGCGCCCCAAGGATTTTGACGTGGCCACCAATGCCACGCCCGAGCAGGTCAAGAGCCTGTTTCGCCGCGCCTTCATCATCGGCCGGCGTTTTCGCATCGTGCACGTGGTCTATGGGCGTGGCCGCGAGAACGAGGTCATCGAAGTGACCACCTTCCGCGCCTTTTTGGACAGCTCCAAGGCCGAACAGGTGCAGGGCAACGAGAAAACCAGCAAGGCGGCGCTGGCCGGCATGAAGCTGGCCGTTGACGAAAGCGGCCGCGTGCTGCGCGACAACGTCTGGGGCCCCCAGAACGAGGATGCAGCGCGCCGCGACTTCACCGTCAACGCGATGTACTACGACCCGCAGACGCAGATCGTGGTGGACTACCACAAGGGCATCCGCGACTCGCAAAAGCATGTGCTGCGGATGATTGGCGACCCGGCCACGCGCTACCGCGAAGACCCGGTGCGCATCATCCGTGCGGTGCGCTTTGCCGCCAAGCTCAGCAAGAAGGGCTTCACGCTCGACCCCAAGACCGCCAAGCCGCTCGTCGAATGTGCCCAGCTGCTGCAGGAAGTGCCGCAAAGCCGCATGTTTGACGAGATGCTCAAGCTCTTGCAGACAGGCCATTCGCTGGCCTCGATCGAGCAGCTGCGCCTGCTGGGCCTGGCCAAGGGCATTTACCCGCTGCTGGATGTGGTGGTGGACCGTGCCGACCTGCCTTTTGTGCAGGCCGCGCTGATGGACACCGACCGCCGCGTGGCCGAAGGCAAGAGCGTGGCGCCGAGCTTCTTGCTCGCCTGCGTGCTGTGGCAGGACGTCAAGGCCGGCTGGGACAAGCGCATGCTCAAGGGTGAGCACCCGCACCCGGCGCTGCAGGATGCGATCGACGATGTCTTCAACCACCGCATTGGCGATGTCTCCGGCCGGGGCAAGCTCGCCGCTGACATGCGCGAGATCTGGGTGATGCAACCGCGTTTTGAAAAGCGCACCGGCAGCACGCCGTTTGGCATGATCGCGCAGGCGCGCTTCCGTGCCGGTTTTGACTTTCTGCGTTTGCGCGCCGATGTTGGCGAGGTCGACGAGGCGCTGGCCAACTGGTGGCAGGAGTTCCAGCAGGCCGATGAGGCCCGCCGCGAAGACCTGATCGCCCAGGTGCGCGAAGAGCAGCGCGCCAAGCCCAAGGCTGGCGCGCCCAAGCCCAAGCGTGCACCGCGAAAGCCCGCTGCGGCCCATGAGGCGCAAGAGGACTCCAGCCTGGACCAGGTGGCCCAGCAGGCCATGGACGGCGACAGCGAAGCCCATGCAGATGCGCCAGCCAAGAAGCGCCGCCGCCGCCGCCGCAAACCCGGTGGCGCGGATGCCGGCGCTGCTGCAGCTGGCGGTAGCGGCGCCGATGCCGCCGGCCATGGTGACTGACATGCCGGGCCAGGCCGAGCGCCTGGCTAGCGGTGATGCCGCGCCACCTGCCGGGCAGGCGCTCGGCGCCTGGATCGGCCTGGGCGCGAACCTGGGCGACCGGGGTGCTGCGATGGCGCAGGCCTTGCAGCAGTTGGCCCGCAGCGCGGGCGTGGCGGTGCAGGCGGTCTCGTCGCTCTATGCCAGCCGGCCGGTGGATTCCAGCGGGCCTGATTACCTGAACGCGGTCGCAGAGCTGCGCACAGCGCTTTCAGCGCACCAGCTTTTGCTGCTGCTCCAGCAGCTGGAGCTGGCCGCTGGCCGCGAGCGCCCCTACCGCAATGCCCCGCGTACCCTGGACCTGGATGTGCTGCTGTATGCGGATATGGACACCTTGATCGCGATGCCCGATCTGCAGCTGCCCCATCCGCGCATGTGGCAACGGGCCTTTGTGCTGGCGCCGCTGCAAGAGCTGCAGCCAGCCTGGGTCAGCGATGCGCAGCTGCAGCCGCTTTTGGCGCAGGGCGTGCAGCGCAGCCAGGGGCCGGAATGGTGGCGCTGAGCGAGCGGGAAAGAGAGTCCACCCCACAAGAACAAAGCCCCGCAGCAGCTTCGCTGGCGGGGCTTTTTGCTGGGCGCTAGGGATGCGCCGCGCGGCGCTTAGTCAACCTTGGCGCCAGAGAGCTTGACCACCGATTCGTACTTGTTGCGCTCGGAGGCCATGAACTTGTCAAACTCGGCCGGCGTGGTCGGCACGGGCTCGGCCATCAGGCTGGCAAAGCGGGTCTTGGTGCTGGGGTCCTTCAGCGCATCGGTGAAGGCCTTGTTGAGGCGGTTGATCACATCAGGCGGTGTGTTGGCCGGTGCCACCAGGCCCCACCAGGTGTCGATCTCAAAGCCCTTGAGCGTGTCGGCCAGCGGGGGCACGCCCGGCAGCATGGGGCTGGCGTGCAGGCTGGTCACGGCCAGCGCAGTGAGCTTGCCGCTGTGGATGTTGGCCGAGGCGGCCGCCAGGTTGTCGATGTTGAAATCCACCTCGCCCGACAGCAGCGCGAGCTGGGCCGGGTTGGCACCGCGGTAGGGCACGTGCACGGCAAAAATGCCGGCCTGGCGCTTCATCATCTCGCCGGCCAGGTGGCCGGAGCTGCCATTGCCGCCGCTGCCGAAATTGAGCTTGCCCGGGTTCTTCTTGGCGTAGGCGATCAGGTCCTGCACATTGCTGATGTGCAGTGCCTTGGCACGCTCGGTGTTCATCACCAGCACGTTGGGCACACGCACCATCTGGGTGATGGCGCTGAAGTCCGTCGCTGCGTTGAAAGGCATCTTGGTGTAGAGCCAGGGATTGACCGCGTGCGTGGCGGTGGCCGACAGGCCGATGGTCAGGCCGTCTGGCGCTGCCTTGGCCACGATGTCGGCACCGATGTTGCCGCCAGCGCCTGCCTTGTTGTCGATCACCACCGTGCCCAGCTGGTCGCGGACACGTTCGGCCAGAATGCGCGAGGTGACATCCAGTGGGCCACCGGGTGCATAGGGCACCACCAGGCGGATCACCGGATCGGCGGCAAATGCGGCCGGTGCTGCGAAGGCGGAGATGGCCAGAACGGTGGATAACAGGATATTTCTGCGTTGCATGCTTGTGTGTCTTCTTGAGGAGAGTGAATAACGACGCAGCGCCTGCGGTGTGCAGGTACTACCCCCTGAGAGCTGCCAACACGGCCCCGCCAACCAAAGGTTTGCGTTGGAGGCTGGGCGCCCAGCCGGCTGGCACGGCAAACGTGCGACAAGGCTGGGCCACCAGGCACCAAGGCGGTGTGAGCGGCTCTAAACTTTCTAGTGTAGCGGCTGCGCCGTGTAGTTGCTGTGACGCAAGGGCCGGGGGGCCGCAAGCCGTTCAGACGATCTGGTTTTGCTTGTCCGCTTCGGTCACAAAGGCATCGGCAAAGAAAGCGTCTTCGGGCAGGCCGCGCTGGCTGGTAAAGCTGGCACGGGCCGAATCCACCACAATCGGCGCGCCGCAGGCATAGACCTCGTGGCCCGACAGATCGGCAAAATCATCGAGCACCGCCTGGTGCACAAAGCCGCTGCGGCCTTGCCAGCCGTCTTCAGCCAGGGCGTTGGAGACCACCTGCACATAGCGCAGCTGGGGCATCTCGGCGCTGCGCGCGAGCATCCAGTCGTGCATGTACAGGTCTTGCGGGCGCCGGCCGCCCCAGTACACCACCACCGGGCGCTGGATGTCGTGGTGCTGCAGATGTTCGACAAGGGCTTTGATCGGCGCAAAGCCGGTGCCCGAGGCCAGAAAGACCATGGGCTTGTCGCCCTCGTGCAGGTAGAAGCTGCCAAACGGGCCTTCGATGCGCAGGATCTCGCGCTCCTTCATCGCGCCAAACACATGGTCGGTAAAAAGACCGCCTGGCGTGTGGCGGATATGCAACTCCAAGCCGGGTGCGGTCTCCTGGTGGTGCGGCGCGACGGCCATCGAATACGCGCGGCGCGCGCCGCCTGCGAGCAAAAACTCGATGTACTGGCCCGCGTGGTAGCGAAAGCTGTCCGCGGCCGGCAGCTGCAGGCGCAGCTTGACCACATCGGGCGAGAGGCGCTCGATGGTCTGCACGCGCACCGGCATTTTCTTGATCGGAAAGGCGCTTTCATCGGTGACATGGCGCGACTCGATCACCACATCACTGGTGGGCACGGCGCAGCAGGGCAGGATCATGCCGTCGGCCTCTTCCTGGGGGCTCAGCGCGCGTTCGCTGTGCGGACCATGCACGACCGTGCCACTGAGCTTCTTGCATTTGCAGGAGCTGCAGGCGCCATCCTTGCAGCCATAGGGCAGGCCCACGCCGCTGCGGATCGCAGCCGTGAGGATGGCCTCCGAGGCCTGGGTGGCAAAGGCGCGTCCGCTGGGCAGGACCGAGATGTGAAACGCGCTGGACGAAGAACTCATTGCACCAAAATTCCTTATCGACACAAAACAATGGCGCTCATCGGCGCCTGGGCTTGCATAGGTGGGGGGTGGGCAGCCGTTTGCAAGCTGCTTGAGAGGCTAGACTGCAGTGTGCGCCCCCGCCCATTTGAACCACGAAAGCTTATTGTGCCTTTAAACCAAAGCCCGCGAAGCGGGCCCCGACAGCGCTGCGCCATCGCAGCAGGCCAGGCCTTGCCGGCGCGTTTTCGGCGCCAGCGGGTGTTGATCGTGGGTTGTGGCGATGTCGGCCAGCGGCTGCTGCGGCTGTGGCAGCGCCCGGGCCAGGATGCACGGGCGGCACGCGGCCCGCTGGTGCGGGCGCTCAGCTCATCGCCGCAGCGCTTTGAGAGTCTGCGTGCCTTGGGCGCTACCCCTTTGCTGGGCAACCTCGATGACCCGCGCAGCCTGCGCCGACTGGCGGGCCTGGCCCAGCGCGTGGTGCATCTGGCGCCACCTGCCCAGCCCGCTGCGGGAACGCCACCCGCGTTAGCTTCGCGCGATCTGCGCACGCGCCACCTGCTGCAAGCGCTGGTGGGCCGCGCGGGCTTGGCGCCGCAGCTGGTCTATGGCTCCACCAGTGGTGTCTATGGCAACTGGAACGGGGCCTGGGTGACAGAGACCCATCCGCTGCGCGCCAGCACCGCCCGGGCCCTGCGCCGGGTCGATGCCGAGCGCCAGCTGCGTGCATGGGCGTTGCGCTTTGGGGCCAGTGGCGCTGCGGTGCATGTGCTGCGCATTCCCGGCATCTATGCCGGCGACCGCGAGGGCGGCACCCCGCTGGGGCGGCTGCAGCGCGGCACGCCGCTGCTGCGGCGCGAGGACGATGTCTACACCAGCCATATCCACGCCGATGACCTGGCGCGTGCCGTGGAGCGGGCGCTGTGGCGGGGCCGGCCCCAGCGCATCACCAATGTGGCCGATGACTCAGCGATGCCGATGGGCGATTATTTTGACCTGGCTGCTGATCTGTGGCGCCTGCCGCATCCCGCGCGCATCAGCCTGGCCGAGGCCGAGCAGCAGCTGAGCCCCACCTTGTTGAGCTTTATGCGCGAGTCGCGGCGCCTGAGCAATAGCCGCATGCGGCATGAGTTGGGTGTGGTGCTGCGCTACCAGACCGTGCACCACGGCTTGCAGGCGGCGGTGTATCTGTTGGGGCCTGGCGCAGCTCAAGGCCCAGACGCCTGAACACAGGCAGAATGCGGGCGCTTTTGCGGCCGCTACCAGAGGGCAGCTAGCAGGGCGCCGTGCCGCCTTGGCTGCGGCAGCTGCGCGGGTTGGCGCTGGGACTGGGGGGCCGCACGGTCTCTCCAATCTGGCCCCGGGGGTGTGAGTAGCCCTGGGCATCCACGCACTTGAACACATCGCAGCGGGTGATGCTGGGTGCCGGGGCTGGAGGCGTCACCACCGGAGGGCGGGGCGGCGGGCGGCCATAGGGGTAGCGGTCCCAGTAGGGATCGGCGGGCAGCACGGCGCTGGGCGCGGGGCGGCTCGCTTCAAGCCGGCTGTAGGCCTCGGGGCCCAGGCAGTCAAGCTCCATCTGGCGCTTGGCCGCATCGAGCTGCGCACTGCTGCCCATGGCCTTGTCAGCCGCTGCGTCGGAGGCAGCGCTGTAGCGCTCCCGCGATTGCTGGCAGGCGGCGGACTGTGCGGGGTTGCTGCGCGAAGGGCGGTTGGCAGCCCGTTGCGCCAAATCCTCGGCACGTTCATCGGCCTGCAGTCTGCGCTGGGCCAGCTCCTGCTCGCGCCGCTCGGCCTTGGCCTGCAGCGCCTCCTGCTCGCGGGCGCGGTCCTGGGCCAGTTCCTCGTCGGTTTTGCGCCGCTCGATCTCGGTCGCGCTGGCACCGCTGGCGCAGGCGCCATCGGTATAGGTCACCTTGCCGCTGCCCGGGTCCACGCAGCGGGTGACCTGGGCCTGCGCCATGGGCGCCGACAGTGCGCAAGCGCAGCACAAGCCCAGCCACGCAGCATAGCGAAGGCTGGGCAGATGGGAGCGTGGCATGGCGCGCATGGTTGGGGCTGCTGGGGTGGCGTGATCTAGGCTTTAGCGCTGCTGGAACTGTCCGCCAAAGCGGCCGCCATTGGGGCGCGAGGCAGGGGCCGCAGGGCGGGGGCCCGAGTTGTAGGGCCGGCCAAAGTTCGAGCCGGTGCCGGGTGCGAGCTGCTGTGGGCGCGATGGTGGTGGACGGCTGCTGCCGCCGTGACCTGGGCGGTCATAGCCACCGCCGGGGCGGTAGTAGCCGCCACCCGGGCGGTAATAGGGCCGGCCACCGCCATACACATAGGTTGGCGAGCTTTGGATCACCAAAGAGCTGCTGCCGTAGTAGGGGTAGCTGTTGTAGCCATAGCCGTAACCCCCATAGCCGTAGGTGGGGGTGGAATAGGTCGAATAGGCATCGCCGTAGTACACGCCGTCTGCGGGTGCGACCACGCAGCCGCCCAAGAGCAGGGCGCTGGCCGCGGCGATGGCCATCGTGCCGAGACGAATGGTACGCATGGTGAAAACTCCTTGTTGGATGGGCCCCTGCGCTCAGCACACGGGCCGGTCAGCGGTATCAGCGGCAGGGGCGGCTGGGGGTCAGCACATTGTCGCTGCCCGCTGCATTCTGGCGTGCCGCCGCAGCGCATTCCTGCTGGTGGCGGCTCTCGCCAAAGCGGTTGCGGTCGCGCTCGCGGTTTTGGCGTTCACGGTCTTGTGCCTGGCGCTCCAGCGCGCGGCGGCGGTCTTCGTCACGGGCCCGCTGGTCGCGGTCGCGCTCACGGGCCTGGCGGTCACGGTCCCGGTCGCGCTCGCGTTCACGCGCTTCACGTTCGCGGGCCGCACGGTCGCGGTCACGTTCACGGTCGCGGTAGTAGCGGTCGTCGTTGTAGCGGTCCTGCACATAAATGGTTTGCGAGGGCTGCTGGTAACCATAGCCGTAACTGCCGCCATAGCTGCCATAGCCTGCATCGCTGTAGTAGCCGTCGCTGCCGGTGGCAACGCAGCCCGTGGTGGCCAGTGCGCCGAGCGCGATGGCAGCAATGCTGAGCAAGTGACGATGGTTCATATTCGAGCCTTTCTGGTTGTGTGGTGGCTTGGACGGGCTTTGGCGCCACAGGTCCAGCAATCGCGATTCCCAATGCTAACCGTTACACCCTCAAAACCGCAGACATGGGCCCATGTATGTAAAGACGTTTTTGCGGCCTTGGGGGTTGACGGCGGCATCACAGTCATGCTTTGTTTTTCCAATCTTTACAGAGCCGGTGGCGTGGCATGCAAAAGACAGTCGGTGGCAGGCCAGGCCTCTCTTTATCGGTGTCGGTACCGAAAAATTCGGTCCATGGCGGGTATCGGCGCTTCATTTGATGCAATGCAGCAATTGCAGGAATGCGTTGCATGCTGGCGCTTATATGCGATTTCAAACCCACTGTGTCGCTATTTTTACAGGACTTGTCCTAATACCGTCGTAGGCCGAGCTAGATAAAAAATCTCACTCACGCTATCGAGTTCGATGATGTACCGGATGTGCTTCCCCCATTACAAGTGGGCGGGGCGGCACATGCCGGTACCGGTGGCGCTTAACAGACGCTTTTGATGGAGTACGACGCAATGGATAAAAGTATCAAGGCTGCAGTGGCCATGGTGGTGGCCGGTATGGCCGTGGCTGCAAGCGCGCAAGAGGTGGTGAAGATCGGTACGATGAGCCCGCTGTCCGGTCCTCAGGCGCACTATGGCAAGGACAACGTCACGGGCGTGCGCTTTGCGGTGGAAGACCTCAACACCCAGGGTGTGACCATCGGTGGCAAGAAGATTAAGTTCGAAGTGGTGGCTGAAGACGATGCGGCGGACCCCAAGCAAGGCACGGCCGCTGCGCAAAAGCTCTGCGATGACAAGGTGGCTGCAGTCGCCGGTATCCTGAACTCGGGCGTGGCCATTCCCTCGTCCAAGATCTTCAACGACTGCGGTGTGCCCTTCATCACCGGCGCGGCCACCAACCCTGAGCTGACCCGCCCTGGCTACCCCGGCGTCTTCCGCATCATCGCCAACGACAACGCGCTGGGCGCTGCGCTGGCGGGCTATGCGGCCGATACGCTGAAGCTCAAGAACGTGGCCGTGATCGACGACCGCACCGCCTACGGCCAGGGCCTGGCCAATGTGTTCAAGAAGGACGCGGGCGCCAAGGGCGTGAACATCGTGGCCTCCGAGTTCACCAATGACAAGGCCACCGACTTCATGGCCATCCTGACCTCTATCAAGGCCAAGAAGCCCGATGCGATCTTCTACGGCGGCATGGATGCGCAAGCCGGCCCCATGCTGCGCCAGATGGTGCAGCTGGGCATGACCAATGTGAAGTTCTTCGGCGGCGATGGCATCTGCACGGCCGAGCTGGCCAAGCTGGCCACCGGCACCAAGACCTTGGGCAATGTGGTCTGCGCCGACGGCGGTGCATCGCTGGCCAAGATGCCTGGCGGCACCGAATGGAAGAAGCGCTACGACGCCAAGAACCCTGGCGTGTTCCAGGTCTACAGCCCTTACTTCTATGACGCGACCATGCTGATCGTCGACGCGATGAAGCGTGCCGATTCCACCGATCCCAAGAAGTACCTGCCCGAGTTGCGCAAGTCCGAGTACAGCGGCGTGACCGCGAAGATTGCCTTCCAGGAAAACGGCGAGCTGAAGGTGCCTCTGTACACGCTGAGCCACTACATCGACGGCAAGAAGACGCCTATCGGCGAGTAAGCTGCCGCTGGTGCTGGGCACCTGCAAGGGTGCCAATCCCTAGCCCCCAAGCCCCCAAGCCCGCCTAGGCGGGCTTTTTGCTGTGCCTCGCTTCATGCGCCAGCAGCCACTGCTTGCGCGCCAGGCCGCCTGCGTAGCCGGTGAGCGAGGCATCGCTGCCGATGACCCGGTGGCAGGGCAGCACGATGCTGATGGGGTTGGCACCATTGGCCATGCCCAGTGCCCGCACTGCGGCCGGCCGCCCGATCTGCGCGGCCAGGCTGGCATAGCTGCGCGTGCTGCCCGCGGGGATGGCGCGCAATGCCGTCCAGACCTGGCGCTGAAAATCGGTGCCGCCCAGGGCCAGTTCCAGGCTATCTGGCGCCTGCAGCTCGCCATCAAAATACGCGGCCAGGGCATCTGCCACCGGCGCTGGCCGGACCGCGCTGCTGTGCATCTTCACATCGTTGCGCGGGTACTGGCGGTGCATCAGCAGGGCCATGCGCGCCTCATAGCCCTGCCAGTCCAGCGCCCGCAGGCGCTGCTGCTCGTCGCAGAGCAGCAGGATGGGGCCTTGCGGGCTGGGGATGTGGGAGAGCACGAAGTTCAGCGGGGCCATGGTGGATGGACTGGGGTGCGTTGATATCGCAGTGTAGAGCGCTGGCGCCTTAGTGAAGGCGGGCAGGCTAAAGCGGTAAAACTAGACGCATAACAAGTTACCTGCGCATCAAAAACCTGGGTGACGGTGTTTGTATCCCAGCCCCTCTACAATCGGCCGGCGAGCTGCAGCAGGCTGGGTCCCTTCAGGGCCTTGCCGGCAGCGGCTCAGCGTTATTCTCAGGGCGGGGTGCAATTCCCCACCGGCGGTATCTGGCTTTGAGGAGCCAGGAGCCCGCGAGCGCTTGCAAGGCCCACGGCCGCGCAAGGTCAGCAGATCTGGTGCGATGCCAGAGCCGACGGTCACAGTCCGGATGAAAGAGAATCGCGCAAAGCTTTTAGCTGCCCTGCGCCGGTGCGCGCAGTGCTGCCATGGGCTTGCGCGCGCCCTGATTCAGGTCATTGAAGGACAGCAAAACCATGAATCAGCATTCCAGTATTTCTTACTCCATCAACAAGGCCGCACGCCTGGCGATTGTCAGCGCGCAATGGCATTCGGACATCGTGCACCAGGCGCGCGATGCCGCCCTCGCCGAGCTGGCCCAGCAAGGCTGGCGCGCCGACCAGATCGACCTCTACGATGTGCCCGGCGCCTTCGAGATCCCGCTGCTGCTCAAGCGCCTGGCCCAAAGCGGCCAGTACGCTGGTCTGATGGCCTGCGGTCTGGTGGTCAACGGCGGCATCTACCGCCATGAGTTTGTGACCACGGCCGTGATCGATGGCCTGATGCGGGTGCAGCTGGACACCGGCGTGCCGGTGTTCTCGGCCGTGCTGACGCCGCGCGACTTCCATGACTCGCAAGAGCACCATGAGTTCTTCCACCAGCATTTCGTGAAGAAGGGCGCCGAGCTGGCCCGCGCCTGCGCCACCACCGTGCAGCTGCACCGCAAGCTCGAAGAGCAGCAATTGCAGCAGCTGCAACCGCAAACCTTGGCGGCCTGACCGCCTCCAACAGCGTGAACTAAAGGGTTTTCCCTGGCCATCATGGGCAGGTAACTGTTTTTTGGCACACTGGCGGGCCGCTCTCCGTTTTGGAGTTGCGGCTTTTTTTATTGCAATGACCGATTCCGCACCTTTGACCCGCCGCCAGGCCTGGCTCGGCGTGATCGCCCTGGCCATGGGCGCCTTTGTTTTCAACACCACCGAGTTTGTGCCAGTGGGCCTGCTCAGCGACATTGGTGGCAGCTTTGGCATGGGCACCGAGCAGGTGGGCCTGATGCTGACCATCTATGCCTGGATCGTTGCGCTCACCTCGCTGCCCTGCATGCTGATGACCAAGAACATCGAGCGGCGCAAGCTGCTGATGGGGGTGTTTGCGCTCTTCATCCTGAGCCATGGCCTGTCGGCCATCGCCTGGAACTACGCCACCTTGCTGATCAGCCGCATGGGCATTGCGCTGGCGCATGCGGTGTTCTGGTCGATCACCGCATCCTTGGCGGTGCGCATTGCGCCGCAGGACAAGCGCCCGCAGGCACTGGGCCTGCTGGCCACCGGCACCACCTTGGCGATGGTGCTGGGCGTGCCTTTGGGCCGCATGGTGGGCGAGGCGCTGGGCTGGCGCACGACCTTCGGCATCATCGGCGTGCTGGCGCTGGCCGTCATGCTGGTCTTGTGGCGCATGCTGCCCCTGCTGCCCAGCGAGAATGCCGGTTCGCTGCGCAGCATTCCGGTGCTGTTCAAGCGCCCGGCGCTGTCGGCCACCTATGCCTTGCTGATCCTGATGGTGACGGCCCAGTTCACCGTCTATAGCTATATCGAGCCACTGATCCAACGCGAGGCGGGACTCAACAACCAGGTCACCACCTGGGTGCTGCTACTGTACGGCGGCATGGGCATTGTCGGCAGCATCTTGTTCAGCAGCTTTGGCATGCGCTGGCCGCGCGGCTTTTTGCTCTCTGCGATGGCCGTGCTGACGGCCTGCCTGTGGCTCTTGCTGCCCAGCACGCGCTGGCCGCCTGTGCTCTACCTGGTCTGCGCCGTGTGGGGTGTCGTCATGCTGTGCATGGTGCTACCGCTGCAGGCCAAGGTGCTGCGCCTGGCCTCGGATGCCACCGATGTCGGCATGTCGCTGTTCTCGGGCATCTTCAATATCGGCATTGGCGCGGGCGCCTTGCTGGGCAGCCAGGTGGGTATGCATGCCGGTCTGCACTACCTGGGCCCCGTGGGCGGCAGCATTGCCGTGCTGGGCGTGCTGTGGTGTGCCTATGCGGGCTGGAAGTGGCGCAGCAGCTTTGCCCCCGCAGGCGCCGAGGCGCGCATTGTGCCGCACTGAGCGGCAAGCTAGCGCCAGCAAGTCAGCGCCTTCACCTGCCCGGCACCGCCTCTGTGCCGGGCATTTTTTTGCCTATCGGCGCAGGTAGATCCAGGCATCCAGCGCCAGCAGTGCCAACAGGCTGCAGCCCAGCACCGGCAGCAGCCAACCCAAGGTGGCGGCAGCCAGCAACAGGGCCAGCGCTGCCGTACGCGGCAACTGGCGCCATTGGTGGACCAAGGTCAGCTGGCCATGCAGCCACTCGCGGCTGCGGCCCGGACGCTTGCGCCATTGCAGCCAGCCGGTCACTGCCATTGCGACAATGCCGGCGCCCAGCAGCACCAGCACCGCCTGGTTCAGCACACCCCAGCTGCCCATGTGCAGGTCAATGCCCCAGCGCGTCAGCTTGGAGGCCAACGGGTAGTCGCTAAAGCGGTTGTGGTGCAGCACCTTGCCGGCGGTCAGGTCAATGGCCAGCGCATCGACTTCGGTGGGCCAGGATCGGTTGATCTCGGTCACCGTCCAGGCCTTGTTGGCGGCTGCCGGCGGCCGGATCTCCAGCTTGGCCGATGCCAGGCCATGCTGGCGGGCGAGTGCCAAGGCGGTGTCAAAGTCTTCGGGCATAGGCAGCCTATCGGCAGGCGCCATCGGGGCGGCCTGGTGCGCTGCATGGTCTGCATGCGGGTCGGCCGGCGGATGGTGGGCATGGGCACTGCTGGCGTCCGTGCCCAGGCTGGTGTTCAGGCGCGGCGTTTGCCAGCCCATTTGCTGCAGTGCCTGGCCAAAATGGCCACCAGCCCAGCGTGACCAGGTCAGGCCCGTCGCCGACAGAAACAGCAGACCGACCAGCAGCCCCAGGCCCAGCCCATGGTGCCAACGCCGCAGCAGCGGCAGCGAGGCCCTGGCGCCAGCGCGCTGCGGGCGCGAAAGCCACCACAGTGCTACACCGCCCAGCGCAGCCACCCACAGCCAGGATGCCGCCAGCTCGCTGTAGGTGCGGCCCCATTCGCCCATCAGCAACTGGCGGTGCAACAAATCGAGCTGCTTGCGCAGCGGCAGCACGCCGCTGGTGCCATAGACCGTCAGGTCGCCTTGCAGCGCCAGGGTATAGGGATTGACAAAGAGGCTGCGGTACTCGGAGGGGCCCAGCTCCGCATCGGCCACCATCACGCGGGTGCTGCTACGCGCATCGGGCGCTGGGCGCACAGCAACCACGGCTGCCGGAGTGGGCAAGGCCTGCAAAGCCGCTTGCACCTGGGCCGACAGCGGCTGCGCCTGGGCGCCAGGTGCCGGCGCGGCCTGCAGTGCGCTGCGGTAGAGCTGGTTTTCCAGCTGGGGCGTCAGCGCATACAGCAAGCCGGTAGCAGCAGCGACCACGATGAAGGGCGCGACCAGCAGGCCGATATACAGATGCAGTCTGCGGATCAGCAGCTGCCAGGTTTTGCGGGAGGAGGGAGACATCCAGGATCGTGGTTAGCGCATTGCGCGGCGCAGCGCAGCACTGCTCCAGTCCACCGCCATGCTCAAAAGCAGCATGGCGATGATGACAGTGCTGGCCTGCGCGTAGTGGAACAGCGAGAGTTCGAAGTACAGCAGCTGGCCCAGGCCGCCAGCGCCGACAAAGCCAAGGATGGCCGCCATGCGGATGTTCATTTCCCAGCGGTACAGGGTGTAGGCCAGCAGCTGCGGCGCGGCCGCTGGCAGCGTGCCATAGCAAAAGGCCAGCAGGCGGCTGCTGCCGGCCAGGCGCAGCGCCCGGGCGGGGGCTGCAGGTGTGTTCTGCAAGGCCTCGGCATAGAGCCGGCCCAGCACCCCGGCCGTGTGCAAGGCCAGCGCCAGGGCGCCAGCAAACGGGCCCAGGCCCACGGCCAGCACGGTGATTGTCGCCCAGACCAGCTCGGGCACCGAGCGCAGCAGGTTGAGCAGCGCGTTCCAGGGCGCGCGCCAGCGCGGCAAGGCCAGCAGCAGCCCGGCCATCGCCGCCAGCAGGCTGCCGATGACGGAGATCGCCAAGGTCTCCCACACGCCCTGGGCCACCTTGCGCAGCCAGGCGGCGCTCAGGTCGGGCGAGAAAAAGCCGGCCACAAAGCTGCCCATCGACTGCACAGCATCGCGGCTGAAGAGCGCGGACCAGTCGATGTTAAGCAAGCCGAAGCTCGCCCACAGACCAGCAGCGCCGAGCAGCAGCAGCGCCGCACTGCGCCAGCCAAAGGGCAGCGCGCGGGCTGCTGGCGGCGTATCGAGCGCGCGGCGCAGCCACCAGGACAGCAGATCGGCCAGCGCCACCAGCAGCATAAAGGCCAGCAAGATGCTGGCGACTTCGCCGCCGTTGAGCATCTTCATCGCCTGGTCCATCAGCTGGCCCAGGCCGCCGGCGCCGACAAAGCCCATGACCACCGACGCGCGGATTGCGCATTCCCAGCGGTAGACGGTGTACGAGGTGAGCTCGCGCGCCGCTTGCGGCAGCGCGCCATAAAGCAGCGCCTGCAAGCGGCCTGCGCCGCTCACGCGCAGCGCACGGGCCGGGGCCGGGTCGGTGGATTCCAGAATTTCGGCATAAACCTTGGCCAGCATGCCGCCATAGGTCAGGCCCAGGGCCAGCACGCCAGCGGCGGGGCCCAGGCCAAACACCCGCACAAACACCAGCGCCCAGACCAGCTCGGGCACGCCGCGCAAAATGGTCAATACACCCCGGGTGATGGGGTTGAGGCTGACTTTCTCTCTTGCAGCGCCGCTCGCCAGGTACGACAGCGGCAGCGCCAAAACCAGCGCCAGCGCCATGCCGGCGGTGGCAATCGCCAAGGTCTCCAGGCTGGCCTGGCCCAGGTAGGCCAGAAACTCCGGGCTGCTCTCGGGCGGCAGAAACTGGGCCAGAAAACCACCAACCACTTTGAGGTTGTTGCTGTCAAAAAATGGCGCCAACGAGAAGCCCGAGGTCTGCAGCATCGGCCACAGCACCAGCAACACCAGCAGCAGCGCGATAAAGCGCCCACGCGCTGCCGGATCGCGGCGGTGCGTGTGGGTGGCAGCAGCGGGCATCAGCGGCATGTGATCACTTCAGCTGCCGGGGCGGGCACCAGCTGCGGCGCGGCGCTTCCCATGCTGCCCAGCGTAGGTAAGGCAGCAGCACTGCCATCGGCATGGGCGTACAAAGCCTGGAGCTGCGCCTGGCTCACCTGCGCGGCGGGCAGGTCAAAGGCAATCCGGCCATCGCGGATGCCGACTATGCGTGCAAAGCAGCCCAGCGCCAGGTCCACCGCATGCAGGCTGGCCACCAAGGTGGCCTGGCGCGCGGCGGCTTCTTGCACCAGCAGCTGCACGGTGGCCAGCGACAGCGCAGGGTCGAGCGCCGAGACCGGCTCATCGGCCAGAATCAGCCGGGCCTGCTGGTAGAGCACCCGGGCAATGCCCACGCGCTGCAGTTGGCCGCCCGAGAGCTGGTCGCAGCGCGCAAAGAGCTTGTCCTCCAGCTGCACACGGGCCAGCGCTTCGCGGGCGCCTGCAATATCTTGCGGGTAGGCCAGCGATGCCAGCGCCTTCCACAGCGGCCACTGGCCCAGGCGGCCGGCGAGCACGGCGGTGACCACGCGCTGGCGCAGCGCAATTGGCGCGCATTGGTGCACGGTGCCAATGAGGCTGCGCAGCGCCTTGAGCTGGCGCGCCGTGGGGCTGGCAGGCGCGCTGGGCAAGGCCTGGCCCAGCACCTGCATGCGGCCGCTGCTGGGCAGGTGGGCCGTGCCGATCACCGTCAAGAGCGAGGTCTTGCCCGCGCCGGAAGGGCCGATCAGCGCAATGCTCTCGCCCTGCGCGGCAGACAGGCCGATGCCCGAGAGCGCGACAAAACCGTTGGTGTGGGTCAGGCCCACATCGTCAAGCACAAAGCTCATGGATCAAATGCTGGAAAAACGCCGCAGAGGCGGCATGGGCACTGCACCAGCGCCCATGCCAGGCGGTCACTTACTTGAGCAGACCGGCGGACTTGGCGGCCGCCTCGGTGCCGGCATAGTTCTCGGGCTTGGTCGGGATGAACTTGGAGGCGCGCTGCAGATCCATGATCGCCTTGTGCTCGGGCTTGGCCGGGTCCAGCGCCAGGAAGGCATCGGTCAGCTTCTTGGTAATGGCCGGGTCCAGGTCGCCGCGCACGGTCCAGTTGTAGTCAAAGTAGGTGGGAGTGGTAGCAAACACGCGCACCTTGCTGGTGTCGACCTTCTTGGTCTCGACCAGCTTGTCCCATACCGATGTATTGAGCACACCAGCTTCTGCCTTGCCGGCCGCCACAAAGGCCACGGTGGCATCATGCGCGCCCGAGTAGGCCACGGTCTTGAAATCCTTTTCCGGGTTCAGGCCGTCTTGCAGCAGAAAGTAGCGTGGCATCAGGCTGCCCGAGGTGGACGAGGGCGCGCCAAACGCAAAGGTCTTGCCCTTCAAGTCAGCCAGCGTCTGGATGCTGGGGTCGGCGGTGATGAACTTGCTGGTGAAGACCGCGTCTTCGGCGCGCTGCACGATCGGGATCGCCGTGCCATTGGTGCGGATCTTTGCCTGCACATAGGTAAAGCCACCCAGCCAGGCCAGGTCCAGCTTCTTGGTGGCCAGGGATTCGACCACGGCCGCATAGTCGGATACCGGCGTGAACACCACCTGCATGCCCGTGGCCTGCGACAGGTACTCGCCCAGCGGCTTGAACTTGCGCTGCAGCTCTGTCGGCGCCTCGTCGGGGATGGCCGATACGCGTAGCACCGCAGGGGTGTCTGCATGGGCGCTGAAACTTGCCAGGCTGGAGAGGGTCAGCGCGGCCAGCGACAGGCCACGCAGCGCCGAGCGGCGAGCGGTAGAGTGGGTCATAGAGCTTCCGTTCGTTAAGCCACCGCCGTCCGGATACACGGCGGTTTAATAGGCCGCGCGGGTTGCACGCAGCGATAAGGACCAAGGCAGTACACCGACCACCAAAGCGGATTCTTGCTTATTTGGCAAAACCACCGCTGCTCCTCACGTTCTTTTTTGGCCACAGCGGCATGCAAGCCCTCCCTGGTGCCAGCCATTGCCGGTCAAAGCTGCGCTGGTGCAGCGCTCGGGGGTCAGGACAGCGCCAGCGGCGCAAAGTGGGCCTGCAGCGCGGCCAGCGCCAGCCGCACCCGCGCGGGCAGCGCCTGGCGCTCAGGGGTCAGCGCAGAGATGCGCAGGCTGCCGCAATCCCAGTCGGGCAGCAGGCGCAGCAGCTGGCCGCTGCGCACCTGGTCGGC
This sequence comes from Comamonas sp. MYb69, assembly GCF_037479315.1. Lineage (NCBI taxonomy): Bacteria > Pseudomonadati > Pseudomonadota > Betaproteobacteria > Burkholderiales > Comamonadaceae > Comamonas > Comamonas sp. MYb69. Next base: position 41,299 of record NZ_JBBGZG010000017.1, on the reverse strand, counting down.
CACTTCCAGCGAAAACAGCCGGGCGAGACCCAGCCCCTCGCTGCACAGCTGCTGCAGCGCGTACTGCTGGTTGCTGATGATGCGTGGCGTGGTGTGCAGCAGCACCCGCTCGCCGCTGTGGCGGTGCTGCAGCTGCATGCTGGCGCTGTTGTTGTTGGTGCCGATATTGCGCGCCATCCAGGGCCAGGCTTGCAGCGCCTGCGGGTTGCTCGGCCAAGGCCTGCCTTGCGCCAGCGCAGGGGCGGCGCATATCCACCAGGGCAGGGTGCCCAGCGTGCGCGCCACCCAGTGGGAGTCGGGCAGCTCGCCCAGGCGAATGGCGATATCCACCCGCTCTGCGACCAGGTCGCTGTGCGAATCGTCGAGCAGCAGCTGCAGGCGCAGCTGCGGATGGGCATGCAGCAACGGAGCCAGCGCCCGGCCCAGCGGTGCGGCCAGGCCCAGCACGGCGGCAATGCGCAGCTCGCCCACGGGTTCGTCGCGCTCGGCATCGAGCTCGGCGCGGGCCTGGCGCGCGGCCTGCAGCATCACTGCGCACTGCGCATAAAAGCGCTGCCCGGCGTCGGACAGGCTGAGCCTGCGCGTCGTGCGGTGCATCAGCGGCAGGCCCGCCTGGGCTTCCAGGTGGCGTACTTGCTGGCTGACGGCCGAGGCGCTCATGCCCAGCAGGCGCGCGGCCGCCGTCATCGAGCCTTGCTCGACCACGGTGGCAAAAATAGCCATGCGCTTGAGGTCATCCATCCGGCGATTATGAAGCACAGCTTCAAAGAATTGCTTCAAATAGATGGATTATCAAATCAGTTCCCCAGCCCTACAGTGGGGTCATGGCGTGGCGCAAAGGCTGCCCGCCGATGTTCATGCAAAGGAAATAGGATGAAAGTCACCCTGATTGGATCGACCGGTTTTGTAGGCGCAGCATTGCTTGATGAGTTGCTGCAACGCGGCCACGACGTGGTGGCCCTGGTGCGCGACCCCGCCAAGCTGGCGCCCCGCCCGCAGCTGCAAGTGCTGCAGGGCGATGTGATGGATGCGGCCGTGGTGCAAAAGGCCGCGACGGGCAGCGACGCGGTGCTGTCGGCCTACAACGCGGGCTGGACCAACCCGAATATTTACGAGGACTTCCTCAAGGGCTCACGCGCCATCGAGGCCGGCACCCGCGCAGCCGGTGTGGCCCGCTATCTGGTGGTGGGCGGTGCGGGCAGCCTGTATGTGAACGGCCAGCAGCTGGTGGATTCGCCCGAGTTCCCCGCTGCCATCAAGCCCGGCGCCAGTGCGGCCCGCGACATGTATACCGCGCTGCAAAAAGAAACCGCCTTGGACTGGACCCTGCTGAGCCCGCCGGTGGGTTTCCATGGCGGATCGGCTGCGCAAAGCCAGGGGCGCACGGGCCAATACCGCACCGGCAAGGATGAGCCGCTGTGGCAGGCCGATGGCAGCCCTGGCGATATCTCGGCAGCGGATTTGGCGGTGGCCCTGGTCGACGCGCTGGAGCAGCATCTGCACAGCAAGGCCCGTTTCACGGTCGCTTATTAAAAACGAGACGCAGACTTAGTCGGCCTGCGCCAGAAAAGCACGCACCCGGCCGAGCACCTGCTCGGCCATTTCGCGGTGCGGCACATGGTGGGCGCCGGCGATGATCTCGGTCTGGCCACCGGCACCGGCCTGGCGGGCAATGCGCTCGGGGTGCGCGGTGCTGCCGTATTCATCCAGCTCACCATGGATGGCGAGCAGGGAGCATTGCAGGCGAGGCAGCCAGGCGTCTACGCTCCAGTCGCTAAACGCGGGGCTGAGCCAGGTCTCTGTCCAGGCATCTACCACCCAGCGTGCCTTGCTGCCGTGGTACTTGGCCAGGCGCTCCAGCTGCGCAGCGTCCTGGAACAGCGCGCGGGCCTCGACAATGCCCGCCCGCGTGCGGTCTTCGACAAAGGCCTGGGCGGCGATGGTGACCAGCGCCGTGCAGGCCTGGCCCGCGCCAGCCGCAATGGCGATGCCCATGCCGCCGCCCACGCTGTGGCCCAGCAAGGCAAAGCGGTCCAGGCCCAGATGTTCGCGTACTACCGGAAAATAGATCTCCGCCTCTTCGCCGACAAACTGCGGTGACAGCGTGCCTGTGCGCGCATCGGACTGGCCAAAGCCCAGGCGGTCATAGGCGATCACCTGCCGGCCCGTGGCCTGGGCCAGTTGCGCCGGAAAATCGCGCCATAGCGCGACCGACCCCAGCGAGTCATGCATCAGCACCAGCGGCGCTTGGTGTGCGGTACGCGGGGTCCAGGTTTTGGCATACAGCCGGCCCTGCTGGGGCAGGCCGATCCAGTGTTCTTGGGCGATGGCGGCGGTGTCGGAGATGGCAGTCATGGTCTCGGCGGCGAGGGAGATGACCGCATCTTAGTGGCGCCGGCCGGTGTTTATCTGCCCGCCGGGGACACCACAAAGTTCATCTGCATCTGCGCACGTGCCGGGTCGGTCCAGCGGTAGGGCAGCTCGGCCTCCTGCACCTGCAGCATGGCATCGACCGGCCAGGCGGCCCACCACCAGGCATCGGGCGCCGGGTCCTCGGTGGAGATTTGCAGCCAGGGCAGGTGCTGGCGGCGCGCGCTTTCGGCGGCCTGCCAGGCGCAGTCCCTATGAAAGCCCGGCTCATCCGCATCGCAGACCACAATCTGGGCCTGGGGGAAGAGAATGCGCATCACGCCGCCGGTGGTGTGGTGCTCGGCCAGCACCATGCCCTGGCCTTGGTAGCCGGCCTGGCGCAAAGTGCTGGCGATCAGGTCCAGCTGCCAGTTGAGGCGGTCACCCTTGCCGCGCTTGGCATCGCGCAGCGGCGCCAGCAAGGCCAGCGACCACACCAGCACCAGCATGCCCAGGCAGGCCAGCAGATAGCGCTGGCGGCTTTTGTCCGATGCGGCAAGCGCCGGCCAGCGGGCCAGTATGTAGAGCGGAAAAACCAGCAGCAGCGGCTGGATCCAGCGGCCATCGAACTTGGCTGCGCCGGCCAGCGCCATCAGCGCAAGCGAGCCCGCTACCAGCGCCATATAGCGGCCCAGCAATGGCACCAGCCAGTCAGGTGTAGTGCTGTTATTTTCAGCGCCGCTGGTTGCAGCGGGCTGTTGCCAAAAGCGTCCACTGGTCATACGCGCCATCAGCAGCCAGGGCAGCACGGCCACGAGCAAGAAAGCCAGCAGATCGCGCAGGCCCTGGGCCAGACCGCTGAGGTAGGAGCTGGTCTCTGCCGGGTGCAGCTTGTCCAGCGTGGCGCCGCTGGCCGCTTGCCAATGCTCCAGCACCCACCAGGCATGCGGGGCCACCAGCGCGATGCTGATCAGCGGCGTGAGCCACCAGCCGCGCGAAAGCAGCGCACGGCGCGTGCTGCCCAAGCTCAGGCAGGCCAGCAGCATGGTGACGGCGACCAGCAGGTAGCTGTATTTGGAGAGCATGCCCCAGGCCACGGCCAGCCCCAGGTAGACAAAACCCAGCGGGCGCGGCTGGCGCAGTTGGCGCAACAGCAACCACCAGGTCGCGCAGATGGCGCAGGTCAGCATCACCGTATGGGTCTGGTCGCGCAGCAACTGCCAGGCAATGCCGGGCAGCCAGGCCATGCCGGCAGCGGCCAGCCAGGCCTGGCGCGCGGGCAGCACCTCGCGCGCGGCTAGTAGCATAAAGACAAAGCTCAGCGCAATCAGGCTGTTTTTGAGCAGCACCACGGCCGTGGGGGGGGGGGCCCGCCCCCCCCCCCACGCCCCATGGAGGCCCGGGTTTAGGGGGGGGGGGGGGGGCGGGGCCCCTTGCACCGGGTGGGGCCCGGCCCGCGGGGGGGGGTGGGGGCCGGGGCCCCCCGGGGGGGGGGGG
>NZ_JBBGZG010000017.1:0-37443 GCF_037479315.1 Comamonas sp. MYb69 | reverse complement strand
CCCCCCCGCCGGGGCGCATACACAAAAACCACCCCCCCCCCCCCAACCCGGGTTTTTTCCCCCCCCCCCCCCGGGGGGGGGGCGGGGGCCCAGCACCCACACCAAGGCCCATTGCAGCCAGGTGTAGAGCGGCGGCTGGGGCCCGTAGCCCAGTGCCAGCTGCTGCGACCAGACCAGCTGCTCGTTCTGGTCCCAGGACACCCCGTGCGAGGCCAGCAGGCGGCTGGCCATGACCAGCACAAACAGCGCTGCAATCCAGCGCAGGGCTTGGCGGTCAACGGCAGGGGGCTGGGTAGGGAGCGAGGTCATGCAAGCGGCAAGAAGGGCGGCATGGCCGCCAAAAAAACTGTCCGATCATAAAGGGCAGACGTAAAGCCAACGCAAAGCGCGAAGGCGGTTTGCTGTGATTTTTAGCCTGCGCTGGGCCAGGGCGCATCGCCATAGAGCTGCGCTGCGCTGATGCCCAGATCCAGCCGCTGGATGGGCAGCGGCGGCGGTTGCAGCTGCAAGCCCAGGCGCTGGTAGACGCCTTCGCTCGACAGCCCGTAAGGCGCCGCATCGGCGTTGTCAAACGCAAAAAACACCTGTTTGGCCTGGCCCGCCACGATTGCGGCCAGGCACATGGGGCAGGGGGGGCCGGAGGCATAGACCGTCAGCCCCTGCAGGTGCGGCAGCTGGCGCTGGTGGCAGCAGTCGCGGATGGCTTCCATCTCGGCGTGGCCCGTCATGTCCTGCGTCTGGCTGATGGTGTTGACGCCCCGGCCCAGGATGCTGCCCGCATCATCGGCAATCGCTGCGGCAAAGGGGCGGCCTTTTTGCAGATGGCGGTTGCGGTGGGCGCTGGCTAGCACCTCGCGCAGGATGGCGGCGTGCTGGGCTTGCAGGGTGTCGGTCATGGGGCGCTTCTTATCGGGGAACACCTGGCCGATTGTGCTGTCAGCCTGTGGGCCTGTGACGCCTGGCCGGCAAAGGCTGACAGTGGCACTGCGGCACTGGGCCTGGTGGGGGCTGCACAAACTGGGGCAAGATGAAGGCATGCATACCGCCCCCGTATCCATTCCTAGCGTGCCCAGCGATGGCTGGGACCCTGCACAAACCGGCCATGCCTTGTTTCGCACCCGGCTGGGTGTTTGTGGCATTGCCTGGGGTGCGCAAGCCGTTGTCGCGCTGCGGCTGCCCGAGCCCAGCCTGGAGGCTACACAGATGCGCCTGCTGGAGCATGCCCGCCAGCGCCGCGAGGGCTTGTGGCCGCAGGCCCAGGTGCCAGGAGATTTGAGTGCGCAGGCCCTGCAGGCGGTGGCCGGCGTGCAATGGCTCTTGGCCGGGCGCCAGGGTGGTGCCGACCTGGATCAGGGCGCGCCCTGGCCCGATGCGCCCGCCCCTGTGCTGGGTGATTTGCGCAGCCTGCTGACCTTGAACCGCTGGTCTGCGCGCAGTGGTTTGCCGCTGCTCGACGATGTGCTGCTGGACTGGCATGGCGTGCCCGATTTTTCGCGGGCGGTCTACCAGCTGGCGCTGGCCATTGAGCCGGGGCAGACGCGTAGCTATGGTGAGCTTGCCGACGACTTGGGTGGCAAGGGGATGGCCCGTGCGGTAGGCCAGGCGCTGGGGGCCAACCCCTTTGCACCCGTGGTGCCCTGCCACCGCATCTTGGCGGCGCATGGCGCGCGCGGCGGCTTCTCGGCCAATGGCGGCACGCGCACCAAATTGCAAATGCTGGAGTGGGAGGGCGCAGCGCTGGGCGATGGCATCAGCCTGGGTCTGTTTGACTGAGTCTCTTTGAATGGTAAACAAAAGGGCCGCAACAGCGGCCCTTGGTGCATCAAAGCAATAACGTCAACCCTCAGACCACTCCTTCGCTGTGCAGCTGCGCAATCTGCGCGGGCGAGCGGCCCAGCTCGGCCAGGATCTCGTCGGTGTGCTGGCCCATCGCGGGCGGTGGGCGGCGCACCACCGGCGGCGTAGCGGTCAGCCGCATGGGGCTGGCGACGGTGCTGATGGTGCCGATCTGGTCGCCGGCATCGCGCGGGATCTGCACATGCAGGCCGCGAGCAATCACCTGCTCATCCTCAAAGGCTTGGGCGATGTTGTTGATGGGGCCGCAGGGGACGGCCTTGTCTTCGAGCAGTGCAATCCATTCGGCGGTGGTGCGGGTTTTCATCAGCGGGTACATCAGTTCCTGCAAATCCTTGCGGTGGATGATGCGGCCCGAGTTGCGGGTAAAGCGCGGGTCCTGTGCCCAGACCTCGTTGCCGGTGGCGGCGCAAAAGCGGGCGAACTGGCCGTCATTGCCAATGGCCAGCAGCACATTGCCGTCCTTGCTGGGGAAGTCCTGGTAGGGGCCCACGCTGGGGTGGATATTGCCTGCGCGCTGCGGAATATCGTCTGCATTCAGGTAGCCCACGGCCTGGTTGGCCAGCACGGCCATGCCCACATCCAGCAGCGCCATGTCGATGTGCTGGCCTTCGCCGGTCTGGTGGCGTGCCTGCAGCGCGGCCAGGATGGAGCAGCAGGAATAAATGCCGGTGAACACATCGGTGACCGCAACGCCGACCTTGAGCGGGCCGCCACCGGGCTCGCCATCGGGGTGGCCGGTGATGCTCATCATGCCGCTCATCGCCTGCACCATCAGGTCGTAGCCAGCGCGCGGGGCGTAGGGGCCGGTCTGGCCAAAGCCGGTGACCGAGCAGTAGATCAGGCGTGGGTTGATCTTGCGCAGGCTTTCATAGTCCAGGCCATAGCCCTTGAGGCCGCCCACCTTGAAGTTCTCGACCAGGATGTCGGCATCCTTGGCCAGCTCGATGATCAGCGCCTGGCCCTGGGGCGAGGCCATGTCGATGGTGATGCTGCGCTTGTTGCGGTTGCAGCAGGTGTAGTAGCTGGCTTGCTCGGTCTTGGCACCGTCATCGGTGTGCAGGTAGGGAGGGCCCCAGTGGCGCGTGTCGTCGCCGGCTTCGGGCCGCTCGACCTTGATCACCTCGGCGCCCAGGTCGCCCAGCATCTGCGCGCACCAGGGGCCGGCCAGCACCCGCGACAGATCCAGAACTTTGATGCCGTCCAGCGGCGCGATGCTTGCGGTCATGGTGTCTCCAAATTTGATAGCTGCCCATGCATGTGCAACAGGCATTGCAGCAAGAAATTTCTGCAAAACTCGCCGATGGTACGTGCGGCCTCAGGGCGGCGCCATTCGCATCCGGCAAGGGGGTGGTTAAGCGATCACAAAACACCACAACCCACCCACGCAGCGCCTGCGGTGAAGTGGGTTGTGGGCAGGCATGCAGCGGGTGCTGCATGCGATGGGGCTCGGGCCGTTCTTAATTTGCGAACGCGGCGATGCCGGTCTGGGCGCGACCCAGGATCAGCGCATGAACATCGTGCGTGCCTTCGTAGGTGTTCACCACTTCCAGGTTGACCAGGTGGCGCGCCACACCGAACTCGTCGCTGATGCCGTTGCCGCCCATCATGTCGCGGGCCAGGCGGGCGATGTCCAGCGACTTGCCGCAGTTGTTGCGCTTGATCAGCGAGGTGATCTCGATCACGTTCTGGTGCTCGTCCTTCATGCGGCCCACGCGCAGCGCGGCTTGCAGGCCCAGGGTGATTTCGGTCTGCATGTCGGCCAGCTTTTTCTGGATCAGCTGGTTGGCGGCCAGCGGGCGGCCAAACTGCTTGCGGTCCATCGTGTACTGGCGGGCGGTGTGCCAGCAGAACTCGGCCGCACCCATCGCACCCCAGGCAATGCCAAAGCGGGCGCTGTTCAGGCAGGTGAAGGGGCCCTTCAGGCCACGCACTTCGGGGAAGGCGTTTTCTTCGGGCACAAACACGTCGTCCATGACGATTTCGCCGGTAATCGAGGCACGCAGGCCCACCTTGCCGTGGATCGCAGGAGCCGACAGGCCCTTCATGCCCTTTTCCAGCACAAAGCCACGGATCTGGCCGACGGCGCCGCCTTCGGAGACTTCCTTGGCCCAGACCACGAACACATCGGCGATGGGGCTGTTGGTGATCCACATCTTGCTGCCCTTGAGCTTGTAGCCGCCATCGACCTTGTAGGCGCGGGTGGCCATGCTGCCTGGGTCGGAGCCATGGTCAGGCTCGGTCAGGCCAAAGCAGCCGATGAACTCGCCCGATGCCAGCTTGGGCAGGTACTTTTGCTTTTGCGCTTCGGTGCCGAACTCGTTGATCGGCACCATCACCAAGGAGGACTGCACCGAGGCCATCGAGCGGTAGCCCGAGTCGATGTACTCGATCTCGCGTGCCACCAGGCCGTAGCTCACATAGTTGAGGCCGGCGCCGCCGTATTCGGTGGGGATCGTGGGGCCCAGCAGGCCCAGCTCGCCCATCTCACGGAAGATACTGGTGTCCACCGATTCCTTGCGGAACATTTCCTGCACGCGCGGTGCGAGCTTGTCGCGGCAGTAGGCGCGGGCCGCGTCGCGGATCATGCGCTCGTCTTCGGTCAGTTGTTCGTCGAGGTGGAAGGGGTCTTCCCAGGTGAATTGCGCCATGTCTTGCTCCTTGGATCTGTGTTCGCTGGTCGGAAGGCAGGCCGGGCGCAGAAGCGCGGGTCTGCCAAAACAGCCGCCATGGTAGGCCTGCCGCAGCGCAGGGGCAAACGATTGTTTATCATCCAGATATGCGTATTGCGCATTTATGCAAACGCCGCCTCAGTGCAGTCGCAGAGAATAAAGGGGTGATTGCATGCGTCACACAGGAGACAAGATATGCGCCGACTGATTCCTTCAACCCAGGCGCTGGCCTGTTTTGAGGCCGCCGCCCGCCACGAAAGCTATACCCGCGCCGCCCAGGAGCTGGCGCTGACGCAAAGCGCCGTCTCGCGCCAGATCATTGCGCTCGAAGAGCAGCTGGGCGTGCAGTTGTTCAAGCGCTCGCGCCATGGCATGGTGCTGACGGCCGCAGGCCACCAGTACAGCCAGCAGGTGGCGCAGTGGCTGCAGGGCATCGAGCGCGGTACCCTGGACATCATGGCCCACCAGGGCGCGGGCGGCGCGATCAGCATTGCGGCCGTGCCCACCTTTGCCACCCGCTGGCTGCTGCCGCGCCTGCCGCAGTTCCTGCAGCAGCACCCGGGGGTGGTGGTGCATATCGATGTGCAGACCCGGCCCTTTGCCTTTGCCGAGCGCCAGGTCGATGCCGCCATCTATGCCGGCACGGCCGAGCAGGCGCGCCAGTGGCCGGGCACGCAGGCCGCTTGGCTGATGGACGAGCTGATCGTGCCGGTCTGCAGCCCGCGCCTGCTCGAGGGCGCCACCCAGCGCGGGCGCGGCCGTGCCTACCTGACGGTATCGCCCCAGGTGCTGGCCCAGCTGCCGCTGCTGCAGCAAAGCACCCGGCCGGACGGCTGGCGCAAATGGTTTGATGCCTCTGGCGTGCAGGCGCCCCATGCGCTCGATGGCCCGCGCTATGAGCTGTTCTCGATGCTGGCCGTCGCTGCTGCGGCCGGTATGGGCGTGGCGCTGATCCCGCCGATGCTGATCGAGGATGAGCTCGCCCGGGGCGAGCTGGTGGTCGCCTGTGAGCAGCCTTTGACCGGTAGCCGCGCCTATTACTGGATGACCCCGCTGGCGACCGAGCCCCTGCCTGCCCAGCCCGCGCTGCAGGCCTTTGCCAGTTGGCTCAAAGGCCGGGCCGCCTAGTGACTTAGCGGCCTAAGGGTAAGTGCTGCAGCGCAACAGGCCCCCGGCATCACTACAATCTAAAAATTGCCTTAGAGGTAAAAACCGCCGTCCCAGAGACTAGGATGGACGGTATTCCCATAACGCCAGCCGTTGGCGAGAGACACAGGAGATCCGCGTGCCGGAAAACACCCCAGGAACAGCCACCGCTTCCGAGCGCGTCGTCAAGAAATACCCCAACCGCCGTCTGTACGACACCCAGACTTCTGCCTACATCACCCTGGCTGAGGTCAAGGCCCTGGTCATGCAAAACGAGCCCATCGTCGTCAAGGATGCCAAGACCGGCGAGGACCTGACGCGCAGCATCCTGCTGCAGATCATTCTGGATGAGGAAGCCGGCGGCGCGCCGATGTTCACCGAGGCCATGCTGGTCAACATCATCCGCTTCTACGGCCATGCGATGCAGGGCTTTATGGGCTCCTACCTGGAGCGAAATGTGCAGCTGTTCACGGAGATGCAAGGCCGCTTTGCCGACCAGATGAAGGGCGCCACGCCCGAGATGTGGCGCAATTTTCTGGGTATGCCGATGCCCGGCGTGCCAGGCATGCCCGATGCGAGCAACTACCAGGCGCAGTCGCAGCAGTTCTTCCAGCAGATGCAGGAACAGATGCAAAAGCAGACGGAGCAGATGCTGACGGCTTTTGGCATCAAGCGGCCTTGAGGCAGGCCATCTAAAGCATCCGCTGCCGTGCTGCCATTAAGCAGCTAGGCATGCGGATGCGGGTGCAATTCCCGCCAACCAGACCTGTGATCGACCGCCATCTACCGGAAGTTTCGGTAGACGGCGGTTTTTGTTGCTGTGGAGCCCCCGCCTTCGGGTCTATACCCCAGGGGCGGGGCCTTTGTGGGCGCCTGCTTTAAAATACCGGCCTGACTAGTTGCCAGGTTCCCCTGCCAGAAAAATGAATACCGATACCCACGCTGCCACTGCGACGCTCGACGCCAACCGAACCCCCAAGGTGGGGTTCGTCAGTTTGGGCTGCCCATAGGCTTCGGTATCTATATCGGGTTTTGTCAGGCAGGATCAGTCGTTGACGGCTTCCGCGCGAGAGTGCGAGCGAAAACCATCAGCATGTTTTGATCATCTGCGTTCAACTCTTTGAACAGATCGAGCAACTCAGACGCATCGTCTCGTGTGGCCCTCGCGTAATTTAGCGAGGCCCCCGTTCCATCCAAGATAAAGCTAGGCGCGCAGTCCAGCGCGCGTGCCATCTTCATCAGCGTCACTGCACTTGGCTTTCGAGCCGCACTACCGATAATATTTGCGACAGTTGACTGCGAGATACCCATCAACTTTGCAGCTTCGGTCTGGGTAAGTCTGCGGCGGCTGAGTAGCCATTCCACGCGCTGTCCGACGGTCCACAACTTGTAGGACTTCGGTTGGTTTCGATAAGACTTCATTATCGAGAGTCTACTTGCGGTCCCTAGGTGGCCTGGAGCACTTGTGTATATGGTTCCAATCGACCCGCTACTGTCGTTCACACCTTTGATTCCAATGTCTGCTGCGCAGCGAATGCTGTGCACGGTTGCAAACGCCTCCTGAATTGATCAGTAAGCGGCACTATGATCGTCCGGGATTCGACAGCTAACTCTAGCCTTCAGTTGACAATCGTCGGCAGGGAAGATGGCTTCACGCATCTAATATGGGAGGCGGCACCTTTGTCAGTGGTAATTCTCTGTTCAGCCGGTCGAGTGAGTGGCTGGTCAGCCTTATCCGGCTCTCTGAAGAACATGCCCTCAATTTCTCTCCGGTTGTGCACCCCGCATTCACAAGTCAGGCAGCGTCGTCCACTGCCGCCTGCTTCCTGACACGCGGAATCTCGTAGTGTTGTCCTGGAAAGAAAGCTCTCTCGATTTCGCGAAGCCTGTTCACACCGAGGCCCTTGATCTTGAGAAGCTCAGCCGGCTCCACCGCCTTCAACTGCTCGGGAGTAGTGATTCCAGCATCGAACAGCACCTTGACTGTGGCCGGGTCGAGGGCGCCATTAAGAGATGAGCCTCGGATGTGTCGCACTGGTGCATAAACCCGGGCCGGTGTGAATGACTTGCCTGGGAAGAACGCTTTCTCAATCGTTCGGAAGCGGAACATGCCCAGGCCCCACATCTTCACTAGCTGATGCGGATAGGCGCTGCGCAACGCTTCCACCGTATGAATCCCATTCCTTTCTAGAATGCGCTTCACTCGGGGTTGAAGTACGTCGCCTAGGGGTGTTTCGGATGGTTGATCGTCTTGCATGCTGAGCATCATAGGTGGAGATGCTAGTCGTGCGCCAGGGGGGCGCAGGCGTAAGTAAGCGCTACGAAGAGGGCTACCGATCAGCTCGACTTCCGTCGGCGCATGAGGCCCATGGGCCCGGTTTCTACCCCAGACAGGAGCAGCAGGCGGACGCCACCTTGTTTTAGCACCAGTGTCGGTGTTGTGATGGCTAACGCCGCAGCATTCAAGACGGGTTGCCGAACATAGTCAGCCGACTGCTTCTGGTCATATTCTGCCGTCTGTTCGAGTGTCGGCTCACGGGCGATTGCGGTAACTGTGACAAAAAAGCCTGAGCGGTATAGATTGAGTGACCTATGCGTGTATCACAAATGAAATAGAATTTCCAACCCGCGAATTCTTGGCTGTCTGCCACTAAAAGCAAATGAAATCAACGAATTATGATACGGTGGCGCAGTCAACTATTCCAAAAATTGGGATGGTTTCGCTAGGATGCCCCAAAGCCCTGACCGACAGCGAGCTGATCCTGACGCAGTTGAGCGCCGAGGGCTACCAGACCTCCAAGACCTTTGAAGGTGCCGATCTGGTGATCGTCAACACCTGCGGCTTTATTGACGATGCCGTGCGCGAGAGCCTGGACACGATTGGTGAGGCGCTGGCCGAGAACGGCAAGGTGATCGTCACCGGTTGCCTGGGCGCCAAGATGGGCGATGGCGGCGGCAACCTGGTCAAGCAGATGCACCCCAGCGTGCTGGCGGTCACGGGGCCCCACGCCACGCAAGAGGTGATGGACGCGGTCCACACCAACCTGCCCAAGCCGCATGACCCCTTCATCGACCTGGTGCCCGGCAGCTTTGGCGAGGCGGGTATCAAGCTCACGCCCAAGCACTATGCCTACCTGAAGATCTCCGAAGGCTGCAACCACCGCTGCACCTTCTGCATCATCCCCTCGATGCGGGGTGACCTGGTCAGCCGCCCGATTGGCGATGTGCTCAAGGAAGCCAAGGCGCTGTTTGCCGGTGGCGTCAAGGAGCTGCTGGTGATCAGCCAGGACACCTCCGCCTATGGCGTGGATGTGAAATACCGCACCGGTTTCTGGGATGGCAAGCCGGTGAAGACCCGCATGCTGGAGCTGGTGGAAGCGCTGGGTGAGCTGGCCAAGCCGCACGGCGCCTGGGTGCGCCTGCACTATGTGTACCCCTACCCGACGGTGGACGCGATTTTGCCGCTGATGGCCCAGGGCCTGGTGCTGCCTTATCTGGATGTGCCGCTGCAGCACAGCCACCCCGATGTGCTCAAGCGCATGAAGCGCCCGGCCAGCGGTGAGCGCAATCTCGAGCGCATCCGTGAGTGGCGCGCGATCTGCCCTGAGCTGGTGATCCGCTCGACCTTTATTGCCGGCTTCCCTGGCGAGACCGAAGAAGAGTTCGAGCACCTGCTGGACTTTATCCGCGAGGCCGAGATTGACCGCGCCGGTTGCTTTGCCTATAGCCCGGTGGAGGGCGCAACTGCCAACGAGCTGCCCGGCATGCTGCCCGCTGAGGTGCGCGAGGCGCGCCGCGCCCGCTTCATGGAAGTGGCCGAAGAGGTCTCCGCCAAGCGCCTGGAGCGCCGTGTGGGCCAGACCATGCAGGTGCTGGTGGACAAGGCCATCGGCCTGGGCAAGAAGGGTGGCATTGCCCGCACCTACGCCGATGCGCCCGAGATCGACGGTGTCGTGCACCTGCTGCCGCCCGAGAAGCTCAGCAAGACCTACAAGGTCGGCGAGCTGATCAAGGTGCGCATTGTGCGCAGCCAGGGCCATGATCTGGTGGGTGTGCCGGTTTAAGCGCTCAACCTTATCCAAAACAAAGGGGCCTTGCTGGATCAGCAGGCCCCTTTTCTGTGGACGGTGCGCTTTTGCGGTACGCGCTTATTCGACCTGCAGGCCGACCAGCTCGGGGAAATCGACCGGGTACTGTGGCTGCATATCCAGCAGGCAGTGGTTGAGCAAGGTGTTGACCATCAGGTTGCGGTGCAGCTTGTTGTCGGCCGGCACCACATACCAGGGCGCATGGGCGGTGGATGTGGCTTCCAGCAGGTCTTCATAGGCTTGCTGGTAGGCATCCCACTGCTTGCGCACCGTCAGGTCATCGAGGCTGAACTTCCAGCGTTTTTCCGGCACATCGATGCGCTCTTGCAGCCGCGTGCGCTGCTCGTCCTTGCTGATGTGCAGCATGCACTTGAGGACGGTGGTGCCGTTCTCGGCCAGCAGGCGCTCAAAGTCGTTGATCTGCGCATAGCGCTGCTTGGCGACCTGGCGCGTGATCCAGCCGTTGACGAGGGGCACCAGCACATCTTCGTAGTGGCTGCGGTTCCAGATGCCGATCTCGCCTTTGGCCGGGGCCACGGCATGGCAGCGCCAGAGGTAGTCGTGCGAGAGCTCTTCCTTACTCGGACTTTTGAATGTGGCCATGCGCAGGCCCTGCGGCCCCGTGGTCTTGAAGACGCCGCGCACGGTGCCGTCCTTGCCGCTGGTGTCCATGCCTTGCAGCACCAGCAGCACCGAGCGCTTGTTCTCGCCCTGCAGCGGCCGCATCAACTGGGCCAGCTGCTTGTTGAGCATCTTCAGGTCCTTTTCCTGGGCCTTGACCGTGCCATGCGCAAACGGTGTGGCGGCCGGGTCGTAGTCGGCCAGATGGATAGCGCCCTTGATGGGCACGCGGTAGTTCTGCGGATTGGGCATATCAGGCTAAAGGGTGAAACGGGCAAACTGGCAAACGGGGTGCAACAGGCCATGATTTCAGCTTTTGGCGGGCTTGTCACCTGGGGCACCCCGCCAGCAAGGGTATTCATGGCCTAGCGGTCTTGCCCGCCGGGCTTGGCACAGGCGCTCAGACCATCTTGCGGATGGGGCGCTTTTTCCAGATCGCCTGGTAGTACCAGGTCTGCAGCGCCAAGGTGATGCCGTAGGAGACGGGGAAGGCCATCCAGATGCCCACCAGGCCAAAGTGGCGGCTGAACAGCCAGGCCAGCGGCAGCTCCAGGGTGGCGATCACGCCAATGGTGATGACAGTGGGGATCAGTACATCACCGCTGGCGCGCATCAGCGCGGCCAGCGAGGCAAAAGCACCAAACAGCAGGCCGCTCCACAGCACAATGCGCAGCAGCTCCACAGCCACATGCAGCACCTCTTGATCGGTGATGAAGATGGACAGCAAGGGCCGCGCAAAAATGCTGCCCAGCAAGGCCGTGGCGCCACCGATGGCCATGTTGATCTGCATGGCGGTGCGGGCAATGGCGGGCAGGCGCTCGCTGCGGCCCGCGCCAATCGATTGGGCCGCCAGGATGGAGGCGGTGATGGCGACCGAGATCAGCGGAAACTGGGCAAAGGCATTGATCTGGTTGACGGCGCCGTAGGCAGCGGTGGCGTTGGAGCCAAAACCGTTGATCAGCGACAGCACGACGAGGCCGGCCAGCGAGGTGGCGATCATCAGCACGCCGGTGGGGATACCCACGCGCAGTACGCCGCGCAGCAAGCCCCAATCCGGGCGCATGGCGCGCAACAGGGCCCTATTGGGTGCCAGCACGCTGCGCTTGCGGCGCAGCTGCACCGTCAGCCAGACCAGAGCGATGCTGAAGCCCAGGATCATCGACACCCCGGCGCTGGCCACGCCCAGGCGTGGCAGGCCGCCCCAGCCGGCGATCAGCGCCGGGGTGCTGACCAGGCCGATGCCGGTGGACACGATCAGCGACCACATCGGTGTGAGCGTGTCGCCCACGCCGCGCAGCAGCGAGGTGAACAGCAAAAAGATAAACAGCCCCGGCATGCCCAGCAGCACGATGCGCGAGTAGATGGTGGCCTGCTCCAGAATGTCGGCCGGCGTGCCCAGCATGCGCATGATGGGCTGGGTAAACAGGCCGCCAAACAGCGCCACGGCCGCGCCCATGGCCAGCCCGGCGAGCAAGGTGGTGCCGGCAATGGCGCGTACCTTGTCGGGTTGGCCCGCGCCCCAGGCCTGGCCGATCAGCACCGAGGCGCCAGCCCCCAGGCCAATGACAAAGGCGATAAAGACAAACATCACCGGAAAGAATGCCGCGACGGCCGCGAGGGCCTTGACCCCCATCATCTGGCCCAGGAACATGCTGTTGAGCGTGCCCGAGAGGGACTGCAGGATGTTGGACAGAAGCATGGGGCCCAGAAACACCATGAAAACTTGCCACAGGGGGCGAACAGGCGGGGCGGAGGGCGCCGCCTGGGGTGCGGGTATGGACGAAGACATGGGAGGGTGTGGGGTCAGGGGTGCTGCGGGTAGGGTGCTTACACCGGCCAGATAGGGCGGCTGAGCTGGTGCAGATAAGCTTGTACATCATCGGGCCAGGCCTGGGTCTGCAGCAAGAACGCCGATTGCTTGTGGGCAAACAGCGCGCGGCAGGCCTCATCAAAGCCGGGCAGGTCCCCCGCCATGGCCTGCATGAACTGGTAGGTGGCCTCGGTCGCTGCGCGCTGCGAATCCTGCTGCGCATGGGCATTGCGGGCGTCATCGATGAGGCGGCGCAAGGCCGCTGAGGCGCCGCCGGGCTGGCGGTTGAGCCAGTCCCAATGGCGGGGCAGCAAGGTCACCTCGCGCGAGACCACGCCCAGCTTGGGGCGGCCGACGGCGCGTGCCGTTCGGCTGTGGGTTGCTGCCTCCACAGGTGCTGCCGCGGCGGCGGCGGGCGCAGGAACTGCGTCGTCCAGCAAGTCTGCAGGCTGTGCGGCTGGTGCCAGCTCCGAGCGCCAGTTCAGATCCAGGCGCAGTCCGGAAAGGTCATCAAACACCCACAAGGGGGTGAGGCTGCCGCCGGGATGGAGTTCGTCATGGTTTTGCAGATAGCGCAACACGGTGAGGCGGTCGGCTTGAAGCAGGCGCTGGTGACCCTGGAAGATGGTCAGCCGGCTGGTCAATGTCTCGGTAGTCATGGCCACTTGTTCGTTGTTTTCTCAATAAGCGGCTCATTTTACCGGGGCAAAAATATTTGGCTATTTTTAATGGGTAAAAATATGTATCTGGTTGCGCAGAGGGTCAGATGGCCGTTGGCAGGTGCTACCGGGCTGGAGGGGTGGCAGTGCTGAGGACAAAAAAAACCTCCAGCGCGGGGCATGGAGGTTGTTCTGGCTGGGGACCTTGTGGCCCAGGCATTACACGCGCTTGCGGTATTCAGCAGTGCGGGTGTCGATTTCGATCTTGTCTTCCTGGCTCACGAACAGCGGCACAGCGATTTCGAAACCGGTAGCGATCTTGGCGGGCTTGAGCACCTTGCCGGAGGTGTCGCCCTTGACAGCAGGCTCGGTCCAGGTGATTTCGCGCACGATGGTGGTGGGCAGCTCGACCGAGATGGCCTTGCCGTCATAGAACACCACTTCAGCGGTCATGCCGTCTTCCAGGTAGTTCAGCGCGTCAGCCATGTTTTCGGCTTCCACTTCGTACTGGTTGAACTCAGGGTCCATCCAGACGTACATGGGGTCGGCGAAGTAGGAGTACGTGCAGTCCTTCTTTTCCAGGATCACGTTGTCGATCTTGTCGTCGGCCTTGAACACGTTTTCCGTGCCGAAGTTGCCGATCAGGCTCTTGAGCTTCATGCGCACGGTTGCAGCGCCACGGCCGCCACGTGCGTATTCGGTCTTCAGAACGATCATCGGGTCCTTACCGAACATGATCACGTTACCAGCGCGGATTTCTTGAGCGATTTTCATAGCAATAGGTGCCTGTGTTGGGGCCGCTCAAACTACTACGGGCGGCGCGCAAGTGTCGTTGGACGGGCTGTGCTGCGCCGTAGCATGTTCCGCGGCGTTGTGCGCATCCATCAAACCCGGCCGCCTGCAGGCGCTGGGTGCGCGGATAAGCGCAAAGACTGCAATTCTAACATTTTTCGCCCGCAAATGCCATCAGCTGCTCGGCAAGGCTGGGCTGGCTCTGCAGAGTGTTGCGCGCGGCCTGCACGCACTGCGCCCATTGCGCCAGCAGCGCGGGCGTGATGGTGGGCCATGCCGGCGCGCTGCCATTGGCGTCTGGGATGCCATTCCAGGCCGCATGGGCTTGGCGCAGGCTGTCCGGCGCGTCCAGCCAGTCCAGAAAAGCCTCCAGCTTGGCATGGTGGGCGTTGTCATCCTGCGGGTAGATCTGCCAGACAAAGGGCTGGCCGGCCCACAGCGCCCGTACCAGCGAGTCTTCGCCACGCACAAAGTTCAGGTCGCAGGACCAGAGCATCTCATCGAATTCCGGCTGGCTGCACGGCGGCAGCAGCTGCACCTGGCTCGGCAGGGGCTGGGGCAACAGCTGCTGCACCAGCGCCGCCGCGCGGCCCGGGGTGACCAGCCATTGCGTGTCCGTGCCAGCGCTGGCAAAAGCCTGCAAAAAAGCCGGGGGCTCATAGCAGAACAGCGAAAACACCGGGTCGCCATCTTGCAGTCCATGCCGGGCGCGCCAGGCGCTGCGGTCAAAGCCTGCCTGGCGCTGCGGTAGATCGGCTTCGCGCAGCAGGCCGCCGGTGCCGGTGCTGAAACCCGGGTAGAAGAACCAGCGCGTAAGGCCTGCCGCGGGGCCGCTCATCAACCGTGACGGCAGGCGGTGGCAGCGCTCGACATAGTCTTCGGCAGACAGGTATTCCAGGTTGATCCAGACGCTGGCTTTCTGCGTTGGGGACTGCGCACGCGCGGCCAGTGCCCGCTGAAAGGCGGCCGGAATCTCGCAGCCAAAGGCCTCGACCACCACATCGCCGACACCGCTGGCCGGCACCGCATCGGGCCAGGGGTGCACGGCTACGCCGGTTGCGCCCTGCGGCGCCATCCAGGCCAGGGCGCTGCCATCGTCCACCCACAGGCGCACCTGGCAGCCGCGCTGGGCCAGGTCGGCAGCCAGGCGCCAGCACACGCCGATATCGCCAAAGTTGTCGATCACCTGGCAAAAGATATCCCACAGCGGCGTGGCGGCCTGGGTTGCGGCGAGGGATGTGGTGGAAGCGGGGAAGGGAGTCATCACCCGCGCGATGATAGTGCAGTCCCGGGCGTCACTGACTGGCATGGCCTCCTGGGCCACAATAGCCTTCAGTTGATCAAGCATGGAGACAGACATGAACCCACACACTGCAACCCCCGGGCCGATGGCTTTGCAAGGCGTCAAGGTGGTCGAGATGGGCCAGCTGATTGCCGGGCCGTTCTGCGGCAAGACCTTGGGTGAGTTTGGCGCCGAGGTGGTGAAGATCGAGGCCACCGGCGCGGGCGACCCGCTGCGCAACTGGCGCTTGCTGCAGGATGGCACGTCGGTCTGGTGGCAGGTGCAGTCGCGCAACAAGCAGTCGCTGGCTTTGGATTTGCGCCAGAAGGAAGCGCAGGACATTGCGCGCCAGCTGATTGCCGAGGCCGATGTGCTGGTGGAGAACTTCCGCCCCGGCACGCTGGAGGGCTGGGGCATGTCACCCGAGGAGCTGTATGCGATCAACCCGGGCCTGGTGATGCTGCGCATCTCCGGCTACGGTCAGACCGGTCCCTACCGCGATCTGCCGGGCTTTGGTGTGATTGGCGAGGCCATGGGCGGCCTGCGCCACCTGACGGCCGAGCCCGGGCGGGTGCCGGTGCGCGTGGGGGTGTCGATCGGCGACACCTTGGCGGCGCTGCATGGCGTGATCGGCGTGATGATGGCGCTTTACCACCGCAAGGTAAATGGCGGCAGCGGCCAGGTGATCGATGTGGCCTTGCATGAGGCGGTCTTCAACGTGATGGAAAGCCTGATCCCCGAGTACAGCGCCTTTGGCACGGTGCGCGAGGCGGCGGGCAGCGCCTTGCCCGGCATTGCGCCGTCGAACGCCTATGCCTGCCAGGATGGCTGGGTGCTGGTGGCCGGCAATGGGGACAGCATCTTCAAGCGGCTGATGGACACCATTGGCCGGCCGGACCTGGGCCAGGCGCCGGACCTGGCCAGCAATGCGGGCCGCGTGGCACGTATTGAAGAGATTGATGCCGCCATCAGCGCCTGGACGCAGCCCCGCGCCATTGCGCAGGTGATGGATGCGCTGGCTGCTGCCAGGGTGCCGGCCGGCAAGGTCTATACCGCCAAGGACATCAGCGAAGACCCGCATTACCGCGCGCGCCAGATGATCCTGCCGCAAACCACGCGCGATGGCCACACGCTGGAGGTGCCGGGCATCGTGCCCAAGCTGTCCGCCACGCCGGGCACGATCCGCAGCAGCGCGCCCCATCTAGGCGATGACACCGATGCGGTGCTGCAGGGCCTGGGCCTGAGCGGCGCGCAGATTGCGGCGCTGCGTGAGCGCGGCATTGTGCAGTGAGCGCGCACGGGTGATGGGCCGCTTCGCTGCGGGCGGGGCGAACGCATAAGACAATAGCGCCATGCCCACCCACGTGCACTCTCCCGAACTTCTTGCCCAGGTCGCTGGTTTGCCAGCCATGCCTGGCGTCTACCGCTATTTCGATGCCAGCGATGCGCTGCTGTATGTGGGCAAGGCCATCAACCTCAAGCGCCGGGTCTCGAGCTATTTCCAGAAGGACCATGGCGGCACCCGCATCGGCCACATGGTGGGCAAGATCGTGCGCATGGAGACCACGGTGGTGCGCTCCGAAGCCGAGGCGCTGCTGCTGGAAAACAACCTCATCAAGACCCAGCACCCGAAATACAACATTCTTTTTCGGGATGACAAGAGCTATCCGTACCTGAAGATCACCGGCATGGCCATCCACGATGGCGATATGCGCACGCCCCCCAGCCAGTGCTACCCGCGCGTGGCCTATTACCGGGGCGCGACCGACAAGCGCCAGCGCTATTTCGGCCCTTACCCCAATGCCTGGGCGGTCAAGGAAACCATCTTGCTGCTGCAAAAGGTGTTCCGGCTGCGCACCTGCGAGGACAGCATCTTCAGCAACCGCACCCGGCCTTGCCTGCTCTACCAGATCAAGCGCTGCAGCGCCCCCTGCGTGGACCACATCAGCCCCGAGGACTACGCCGCCGATGTGGCCCATGCCGAGGCCATGCTGCGCGGCGAGACCGACACCCTGCTCAAGACGCTGGAGGCGCGCATGATGGCGCACTCGGACAAGCTGGAGTTTGAGCAGGCGGCCGATATCCGCAACCAGATCAAGGCGCTGGCCAGCATGCTGCACCAGCAGAGCATCGAGACCATCGACGACCGCGATGTGGACATGCTCGCCGTGCAGGTGCAAGGCGGCAAGGCCTGCGTGAACCTGGCGATGGTGCGCGGTGGCCGGCATCTGGGCGACCGCGCGTATTTCCCGGTGCATGTGGAAGACAGCGCCGCCATCGCCAGCATGGAAGAGGCAGAAGAGGCGGAAGTAGCCGCAGACCAGGCGGGCGGCCAGCTTGGTGAGGCCCAGCCCGGTGGTGCCCAGCCCGGTGGTGCCCAGCCCGGTGGGGCCCAGCCCGGCATCGTGCGGCCCGCCAAAACGGTGGAGCAACGCGTGCTGGAGGCCTTTGTGGCCCAGCACTATCTGCAGGTGGCGCCGCCCCCGGTGCTGGTGGTCAGCGTGGCGCTGGAGCCCGCGCTGCTGGAGGCCTTGTCGCAGCAGACCGGCACGCGCATTGCCGCAGTGTCGCAGCCGCGTGAGGAGCGCCGCGTCTGGCTGGAGATGGCGCAAAAGAATGCCCAGCTGCAGCTGGCCCGGCTGCTGGCCGAAGAGGGATCGCAGCAGGCGCGTACGCGCGCCCTGGTCGAAGCGCTGGATTTGCCCCAGGACGATATCGACCAGCTGACCATCGAGTGTTTTGACATCTCGCACACCTCGGGCGAGAACACCCAGGCCTCTTGCGTGGTGTTCCACCACCACAAGATGCAAAGCAGCGAATACCGGCGCTACAAAATCGAGGGCATCACCGGCGGCGACGACTATGCCGCCATGCGCCAGGTGCTGACGCGCCGCTACAGCAAGGTGGCCGAGGCCCAACGCGATGCCGGTGGCGCCGAGCTGGGCAAGGGCGCTGCCCGTTTGCCCGACATCGTGCTGATCGATGGCGGCAAGGGCCAGGTCGGTGTGGCACGCGAGGTCTTCACCGAGCTGGGGCTGGACCTGTCGCGCATCGTCGGTGTCGAAAAAGGCGAGGGCCGCAAGGTCGGGCTGGAAGAGCTGGTGTTCTGCGACGGGCGCGACAAGGTCTACCTGGGCCGTGATTCGGCCGCGCTGATGCTGGTGGCGCAGATCCGCGACGAGGCGCACCGCTTTGCCATCACCGGCATGCGTGCCGCGCGCGCCAAGGTGCGGGTGGGCGGCAGCCGGCTCGAAGACATCCCTGGCGTGGGCCCCAAGAAGCGGGCGCGCCTGCTGCAGCGCTTTGGTGGGGTGCGCGGGGTGGAGGAGGCGGGGGTCGATGACCTGATGACGGTCGATGGCATCTCTGCGGCCTTGGCAGAGGACATCTACAAGGCCCTGCATTGAGGGGGTGCGCTGGCCGCGCCGCAACGGTCGCGCAGGCAATACTGCGGTTCACTGAATTTGCACCGTTGCGTGCCACAATAGCCGCATGTTCTTTACGATCCCCACCATCATGACCTGGACGCGCATCGTCGCGATCCCGCTCATCATCGGCGTGTACTACTCGCCTCTTGATATGGCCACCAAAAACCTGTGGGCCACCGTCATGTTCGTGGTGTTCGCCTTCACCGATTGGCTCGATGGCTTTCTGGCGCGCAAGCTCAACCAGACCTCCTCCTTCGGCGCCTTCCTGGATCCGGTCGCCGACAAGTTCCTGGTCTGCGCCTCGCTGCTGATCCTGGTCTACCTGCAGCGCGCCGATGTCTTTGTCGCGCTGATCATCATCGGCCGCGAGATCGCCATCTCGGCGCTGCGCGAATGGATGGCCCGCATTGGCGCGAGCAAGAGCGTGGCCGTGCACATGGTGGGCAAGCTCAAGACCACCGTGCAGATGGTGGCCATCCCCTTTTTGCTCTACGACGGCAAGGTGGCCGGGATCGACACCGGCGTCTGGGGCACCTGGCTGATCTGGGGCGCGGCCGTGCTCACGGTCTGGTCCATGGTGTATTACCTGCAAAAGGCCTTGCCCGAGATCCGGGCTAGGGTTGATTCTTAGTCAAGCGCCACAGGTTTGGGCGTAGACTGCATCTCGCCTGTACAAGGAATTCAGGCTACAGCGCCCGTGATGCTTGGCTTTTGCAAGGCAAACCGGTTGCTGGTCAGCGAAAAAAAGTGATTTTTTGCCTGCGCACCCAGAAATTCCGTCTAGAATTCATCTCATTCCAGAGGCACTGGGGTCGAGGTGAAAATTTCGTGCCAGTGGTGTTGTTTTTGAATCTGTGACAGTTGTACGGTGTACAAACTGCTCATAATGGGACGAAACATACACTTCCTTAACTCTCTTGATTAATAGAGGCTGCTTGTGAATAAAACTGAACTCATTGAGCACATTGCTAACAATGCTGATATCTCCAAGGCTGCTGCCGCTCGTGCGCTGGAGTCCACCATTGACGCAGTGAAGAAGACCTTGAAAAAAGGTGGTACAGTCTCTCTGGTAGGTTTTGGTACCTTTGCCGTTGGTAAGCGCGCTGCTCGTACCGGCCGTAACCCACGTACCGGCGCTGCGATCAAGATCAAGGCAGCCAAGGTGCCTAAGTTCCGTCCAGGCAAGGCATTGAAAGATGCGCTGAACTAATTTCGGTTATCAGGTGGGGTGCTTAGCTCAGTTGGTAGAGCGGCGCCCTTACAAGGCGTAGGTCGGCGGTTCGACCCCGTCAGCACCCACCACATTAACCAAGAAAATAAACCCCTTAGAGCGATCTAAGGGGTTTTTTCTTTGCCCATTCACCCATTGGAATGGCCGCAAAGGACGCCTCTGCCAACCCCAAAACGCCATTTGCCACCTGTTAGTTTCCTTGAAGCGGAGCAGGTCCGCATGCCTGTCACTGATAAGGCTTGGCAAGGCTTGCGTTAACGCAGTGGTGGAATATGCTTGGCTAGGTCCCTAGGGGAATGGTTGCTTTGCTGGCGATAATGCCGCTGGCATCATTCGGCCAAAGCGGGTGCAGTGGCGCCATCTCTCTAGACTTCCCAGAACCGCGCGAAAGTTTGCAGGTTTTGGAGTTCATGATGGAGAACAAGTCCAGCCATACGGCTCGTGTGCGCTGCCGGTGTTGCCACCCAACTTCCAGCGTTGCGTAGCTTCTCTCTTCGGTAGAAGAATGGGTTGGCGTCCAGCACCAGGCGGTTGGGTGGCCACGGGCAGTGGGTGGGGGGCGGCCGCATCGGTGCCGCATTTGGGCCCTCTGAAGCGTCAAAAATCCCGTATTCCCTAACGCGCCCCTGGCCCTCATGGGGATCAAAAACTCTTTCGCTGTACACTTGCTGTTTCGACGTTCGTGCGTTGCCAAGACGCATGTTGCACGCCCTATTTGACAGGGGGTGGGTTGTCTCCGTTGGTTGGGGCTGTATCTGATTGATTTGCAATGAGAAATCATCCATTGCAAGCCATGGGTAGGCGCTTCGGACCTGGCAGCAAGCCCGCGCCACCTAGTGAAAACCGAATAAAGGCGAATGAGGGTTCGCCTTTTTTTTTGTCCTCAGGAAAGTTAGACGATGTTTGAAACCATCCGCAAGTACTCCAAGGTGCTGATGTATCCGCTGTTCTTGCTGATCATTCTGTCTTTTGTTTTGGTGGGAGTGAACCAGAACTACTTCACCGAAAAGAGCCCGGTGGTCGCCAAAGTCAATGGCAAAGACATTACGCAGATGGACTGGGACAATGCGCACCGCGTTGCCTCGGACCGCATGCGCCAGCAAGACCCCAACATGGACGCCAAGTGGATGGATGGCCCCGAGGCCCGCTATCTGACTTTGGAGCGCATGGTGCGTGACCAGGTGATCGATGCCGCCGTGCAAAAAATGCATTTGACGGTGGACAATGCCTCGCTGGTGCGTGCGCTGCAGGAGATCCCGCAGATCGCCGCGCTGAAAAAGCCCGATGGTTCGCTCGATGTGGATGCCTACCGCGCGCTGGTGGGTGCACAGGGCATGACGCCCGAGGGCTTTGAAGCGGGCATGCGCCGCGATATCGCTGCACGCCAGGTGCTGGGCGGTGTGTCCAACACGGCCTTTGCGACCGACGAGCAGACCAAGCTGGCGGTTGATGCACTCTACCAGCAGCGTGAGATCCAGCTGGCCCAGTTTGCTGCCAAGGACTATGCGTCCCAGGTCAAGACCACCGATGCCGATGTGGAAGCTTTCTACAAGAGCAACCAGGAGCTGTTCCGCCAGAAGGAGCAGTCCACGATCGAATACGTGGTGCTGAACGCCGAAGCCGTCAAGGGCATGATCAAGCCCAGCGAAGACGACCTGCGTACCTACTACAAGGAAAATCTGAGCCGCTTCATGGACAAGGAGCAGCGCCGCATCAGCCACATCCTGGTTGATGCGCCTGCCTCGATGTCGGCCGCAGACCGTGACAAGGCCAAGCAGCGCGCCGAGGAGCTGCTGGCCCAGGCCAAGGCCAACCCCGCGCAGTTTGCCGACCTGGCCAAGAAGAACTCGCAAGACACCGGCTCGCGTGACAGCGGCGGCGATCTGGGCTGGGTCAAGCCTGGCGATATGGTCAAGCCGTTTGAAGATGCCGCCTTTGCGATGAAGTCTGGCGATATCAGCGATCTGGTGAGCACCGAGTATGGCTTCCACATCATCAAGATGGGCGAGGTGAAGACGCCCCGCACGCCAAGCTTTGAAGAGCTGCGCGCCAAGATCGAGACCGAAGTGTTGGCCCAGCAGGTGCAGCGCAAGTACGCCGAAGTGGCCGAGACCTTCTCCAACATGGTGTTCGAGCAGTCCGACAGCCTGCAGCCCGTGGCTGAAAAGCTGGGCCTGAAGATCCAGAAGGCCGAGCATGTCACCCGCACGGCTGCGGCTGGCGCCACCGGTGCCCTGGCCAACCCGACCTTCCTGGAAGCGCTGTTCTCCAGCGATGCCCTGCAGAACAAGCGCAACACCGAAGCCATTGAAGTGGCGCCCAGCACCTTGGCCTCCGGCCGTGTCGTGGAGCACTTCGACGCTCGCATTCTGCCGTTTGAAGAAGTCAAGGCCAAGGCCCATGACCTCTTTGTGGCCCAGAAGTCTGCCGAGCTCGCGCGCCAGGATGCCCAAGCCAAGCTCGAAGCCTGGAAGGCCGACGCTGCGGGCGCCAAGCTGGCAGCCCCCATCGTCGTGTCGCGCCAGGATGCCAAGGGTCAGGTGCCTGCCGTCCTCAATGCCGCCATGCATGCCAAGATCGGCGATGCCGCATCCTGGGTCGGTGTGGACCTGGGCAACGATGGCTACACCGTTGTGCGCGTGAACAAGGTGGTGCCGCGTGGCGAAGACTCTGCCGAGCTGCGTCTGCGCCAAAAGCAGGAGTTCGAGCGTTACCAGGCCAATGCCGAGACCCTGGCTTACTACGAAATGCTCAAGGAGCGTTTCAAGGTACAGATCAAGGTGCCACGCCCCGCGGAAACAAAAATTTCATAAAAACGGAGATTTCATGAGAGGGGCCAAATTTCTGGCTATAATCATGTCTTCCCCAACACGGTGGCTGTAGCTCAGTTGGTAGAGTCCAGGATTGTGATTCCTGTTGTCGTGGGTTCGAGCCCCATCAGCCACCCCAAATTGAAACCCTTGCAAGTGAATAACCTGCAAGGGTTTTTCAATTTCAGACTGTGCCTTTCTGCTGCTCCTGGGGAGTTGCAGGGGAGTTTTGACCAATAAAGCGTTCTAGTTTGGCCTGCTCTAGGTCCCCGTGCCCGTCGTCGATCCACTTGGAGTAGACCGACAAAAACACCTCCACGGAATGCCCCATCTGTTTAGCTGCATAGGCTGGGGTGGCACCGGCCATCAGCAGCATGGTTGCGAAGGTATGCCGGGCATTGTTGGGTGGCCGATACCTGATTCCCAAAGCTTTGAGTGCCGGCGTCCAGAAAGATCGGCGGAAAGCTCGCTCGTCAATCCATGGGGTGCCATACCGTGGATCCAGGAACGCAGTGCTGTTGTCGACCTGGCCCTTCCTCTTGATTTCCGCATGGGTGGTATCTCCCACCTCAGATATCGCCATCACGTTGGCGCGAGGTAGAGCTGTGCGGTGCCGCTCCAAGGCGGCAAAAGCTCGGCTGTTGAGCGCCACTATCCGAGCCTTGTTCGTCTTGGTCTGCTTGCGGATGCCCATGACCACCGCCTCGCGGACCAACATTTGCCGCTTGTTCCAGTCGATTGAGGTCCACTGAAGGCCCACCATCTCGCTGGTGCGCACTCCAGTGAAAAAGCGAAACTCGATCATGTTGGCCACGGCCGGGTCATAGTGCTCCTGCGCATAGGCGATGATCTTGTCAACTTCCTCTCGGTCAAATGGGTCCGGCGGCTCCTTCTGCCATTTGGCATTCTCGATGGCCGCGACCGGGTTCTCCTTGAGCAAGCGGTCGAGGACTGCAAGGTGCATGGCTGCACGCAGCACAGACACATAGTTATTGACAGTCTTGCCACTCAGGTCGGGGCGGGTGCGCAGGGCTTTGAGGATGTCGGAGTGCCGAAGGGCGGTCATCGCGATCTGTCCCACAAGCGGCTTCCAGAATTTGATAGCACTGGAGTATCCCGCCTTGGTCGATTCTTCGATGCTCTGGGCTGCCAGCCACTGATCGAGCTGGTCAGCGACAGTGCCGCCACGCGCTACGGTTCCATCTTCTGGAAAGTATTCGGCCAGGCTGAATGAGCCAGCGCGAATGCGCAGCCGGATCTCTGCGATCAAGCGGTGAGCGTATTTCACGTTCGCCGGCGTAGGCAATATCGCCATTCCGTCGACCATGAGCGTGCGGCGCTGTCGCTTCCCCTCGAATGCGAAAGACAGCCTGATGCTGCTCTCGCGAATTTCTACACCCCGCGTGTCAGCCATTGCTGGACTCCTTCTCTGTCAATAAAAATGTGGCCGTCTGGGGCACGGACCCATTCGCGCTTCTGTATCCAGACACCGCTCTCGATCTTGCGCTGGATGGCCTTGATGGTGAATCCAGATATGGCTGAGTACACGCGGATGGTCACATACCGATCGGCAGCGAGAAAAACGGGCTGAGGGGCTTCGAGTTCTATGCTGCTCATGTTCCTTGTTCCTTATTTAAGTTCGGCAAGATCGCAGCACCCGCAGGTTGCTCGCTCACCGGCATGGCCTGCAGGTTTGTGTTTGCCCAGCTGCTCATCCCAGCACCCCTAAATCTCCGTCAGTGATTCGCTTGGCGCTCATGAGCAGGTAGTTAACCCCATGTAGTACGCCGTCATCGCGGTTGTCGTCGTTGACGATGTGGAACAGGTGGATGATCTTGCTAAGGTCCGCAGACAGGTCGGGCAGTGGACCCGAAAAGAGCGTTCCGGCGTCCTTCGTGTCCAGGGAAGTCTTCGCAGCTTCGCAATATGTGTCCAGCAGATCACGCAAGGCGAATACTTCCTCAGAGTTCGCATGCTCCGCGTACTGGAAGATCACCATCCGGGCGCAATCCATGTGTACATAGGCCCTGAAGTACAAATCGTTCAACTGGTCTTCGGTGAACCGTTTGTGGCTGATTGCAGGCTCAGCTGGAGGTGTTAGCGCAGGATCTCGAGCAGGGCGCGGCACATCGGTGAAGATGATTTGATGAATAGCACTTCCTGTTATGGCTGCTAAACGCTCGGATGCACAGTGGATGTTTATGGTCCGTTCGACTGACTCAGTATCGTCAGGCACAAGGCGAGCAGCGTTGATGCATGCCGCTACGTCATAAGCTGTGTTCTCTGCGTTCGTGTTCGAGTACTTACCTTTTGCGGCATCAAGCGCGATCATTGCTCCAATGCTCAGCAGGCGATCTGAGTCGCCACTGAAACCATGCGGTTCATCGGTGCCACTGGCTTGAGCCAGGAAGTCGCCCACTTCTGCGAACAGGGTCGCATCAGTAGAAGCAAGTGGAACTGGCACAGGGGCTGGTGCGGATGGCGCCGCCTTGCGGCCGCGAGCTTTTGCTGGAGGCTTTTCAAGAACTGCGTTCATGCTGATGCTCCTTTGTCCGCGTCCGCGAAGTTAGGCCCATAGGTCCAGCGCTCAAAGTCGCCAACAATGTCCCCACCCAGTGCGTCGTCTGCAGCCGCGCCAATGTATTGGGTGAGGGCCTGGGCACCACCCAGCAGCACCTGGCTCTCATAGCTGATCTTGGAGTCGGCCTGCATCTGCATGAGCAGCTCGTTCACCGTGCCAGCCTGCTGGGCGACGAACTCGAGAATTCGACGCAGCTGCGCATGGGTCTTCCCTGGCGGCGCTTGCTCGACGCGCCGGATCGGCGGTGTCGGCCGGTCACGGAAGGTCTTGATGCCAGCGAAGGTGGTCAAGGTCCGGAGATCTTCGAGGCTTGCAGGCAGGCCCGAGATTGCTGAGTGCAGCCGCTCGGCGTACTGGTCGATATGCTCCAGCAGTGCAGCAGTGGCAGCTGCGACAGGCACTGTTGGCCCTGCTGCAGCCTCAAGACATGCGAAGGTGTTCTGCACGCACTGGCGCAACATCACGAGGCTTGCCAAGGTGCCCATCTGAGGGCAGTCCGATTCTTCCGGGTTGAGCAAGTTGAACAGCACCGTATCGCACTCAATTGCCTCTGCCTGCGCTTGTGGCATGTCCCGCAGTTCAGCCTGGGCCAGTTCCGTGCAGAGGTAGTGGAGAATCTGCAGCGCTTCCTTCTGCAGGCGCTCGGCCTCTGTGGGCTGCGGTGGCACTGGATCGCTGTGCTTTGCCTGCTGGCGCGCAGGGCTCTGCTTGGCGCCCGCCTTTGGACGCGAGATAATTGCTTCCATGGTTCGTTCCTGGTAATGGTTCGGGTCTAGAAACCCCTGAGCAGGTCAGAGCGCTCAGGGGTTTCGCTTTGGTGGGTCACGCTGGGGCCATTTCTGGTTTGGCGTGGGCTTTGAGTGGTTTGGGCTTGCGGCCTTCAGGCATGAGCTGAAAGCGCTTTTCAATGTCGCGGTGCGACCAGAGGGTGGGCGTCTCCTGCACGCAGTCCTTCACGAACTGGGCGAAGAGCCGGGTAATGTCAGCCACGGCGTAAACCACATACTGCGAGCCCCGCGCTTCTTCGCGGTGGTTGCGCACCATGGCATGCGGCTTGGGGCTCATGGGCAGCTCGCGCATGATCCGGTGGACCACCCAATCGGGCAGGGCATAGCGCTTGTTCATGCGGTCCACGATCTTGCTGATGGGCTCGCAGTTTTGTGGGCAGTGGTCCCAAACGCGGGATTCGGCCAGGTCCTGCACTTGGCCCTCCAGGCGGGCAACATCGGCCGTAATTTCCGCCTGCTTTTGCTCGACGGCCAGCAGAGCCTGCGCACTGGCCAGCAGCATCTCGCCGGGGGTGCGTGGGGCAACCTGGTAGCCGCCGTTCTGGCGGATGCTTGGGAGCACCTCCTCAAACACCCAGCGCTCGACCCGTTCGGCGGTGGGCAGGGTGCTGTTGACGATGAGGCGCATCAGGTCCGGCTCATCAATGATGCGCACCTCTTGCAGACCCCCATTCGTTTGAAGGGGGTAGCGTGTGGCGACCCCCTTGCAATGGGTACTGATTGCATCGCTGCTGTTGGCATAGCCAAGGGCCTCTGTCGCATCCTTGCCGACAAAGTAGGTCTTGCCATACACCTCTATCGTGCGGACAGAGATGTTTTCCAGGCGGTGGAGAACGATGGTGCTCATGGCGGGGTTCCTTTATGTGCTTTGGCTGGCGCTTACGCTTGAGATGCCGTTGCAACGGTCTTCCCTGCCAAGCGATCCATAAGCGGCGTTTCCTGAAACTCACCGAAAGCGCCGCCGAAGGTTTCATTGGTTTTTTCGTGCACAGCCTTGCTCAGTTTCACGTTGGTCTGCATGGCGTTCATAAATGCCATCGTGTGGCACCACTTCAGCGGCCGGATCTCGATGTCATCGTCTTGGGTCGCAGAGTTCTCAAGATCCAGGATGCAAATCAGGTGGTGAGACTTATCTCCATACTTGCGCACCTCTTCGGTGTCTCGATCTGCATGGCTGGTGTTGAGCGCGTCGAAAATGAGCGCCCGAGGGACCTTCTGATCCATCTCATGGCAAAGGAACATCAGGTATTTGCCGATCTCAATTTCATGGAATTCGCAAGCAAGGCGGTTTTCATCAATTGCCTCGATCAGGTGATTGGTGAGCGCCCAGTCATCAGACCCCACGGCTGCGAGTGCCAGCTTGGTCCTGTATCCCGCCAGCAGCGCACCCGATTGCCTGCGGGTTCGTACGTTTTGCCGGGCCAGCATGCGCAGTG
The DNA here is from genome assembly GCF_037479315.1 of Comamonas sp. MYb69. Classification (NCBI taxonomy): domain Bacteria; kingdom Pseudomonadati; phylum Pseudomonadota; class Betaproteobacteria; order Burkholderiales; family Comamonadaceae; genus Comamonas; species Comamonas sp. MYb69. Next base: position 10,245 of record NZ_JBBGZG010000017.1, on the reverse strand, counting down.
CCACCAACTGTTTAACCAGATCGGCGGCGGATTCGTTGCCCGTAATTGCCAGAGCTTTCAAAGCTGCACCCCTCTCGCAATAGCGCTGTGCAGCCGGCGCAGAGCGTTGCGCTCCTTGCGCTTTGCAGCTTCCTGCAGTTGATACTCCGGATCGGTCGCAACCATCATCCGGTCCCATTCATCGCTGTCTCGTTCTATGCGATGAAACGTACCTGTGCCGTGGGCCCAGCGCACGTAAGCCGATTTGAGGTTGTCGCTGGCCTCCTTTCGGCTCTTGGTGCATTGGTGCAGCTCGACTGCCATCAGTCCAATTTCTCCCAGGGTCTTCATTTGTGCCATTTGTTGGCTCCTTCTCGGTTAAGTGGTGACGGTTTAAAGGCGTGCGCGCAAGTCTGTGCGCACGTTGCGCCAGACCAGACCAACGGCCCAGGCAGCGGCCTTAGTCCAGCTGGCGCCGGCCCAGCGGCGCATGGTGAAAAGTCGGTAGGCGAGGGTGATTTGTTCGGCCATTGCAGCTCCGTTGTCAGTGCCCGGATGGGCGGGGTTATCAGTGGCCGCAGGGCAGGCCTTCGCCTGGCTGTGGTTCGCGTTCTACGGGGGCACCACAGCTGCCGCAGCGGAGGGGAGCGGAAGAGTTGTTTTCAGCCATGTTGGGCTCCAGAAAAGAAAGCGCCCGCTCAAGTGGCGGGCTGGTGGGTTTGTGTCTCTGCCTAGTAGGTTTGAAGGCAGAGGCTGGGGGGTATTGGTGCCCGTCTGGCTGGGCTTACGAAGATCACTATCTTGCTCCGGACTCGTCAGCTTCTGCACCGCAGACGATGCGGTCGTGTTGCGCCGCCATTTGCCCCTGGCGGCCCCTGCAGAGGGAGTAGTGGGGGATCAATCACTGGCGCAGTCGGATGTCAGGGAGGATCGCCGTGGGCTTGAAGTTAACGACGTAGTGGCTGGCGCCAACAGGCAGCGGCTCCAACTGCTCCATGAAATAGGTGATGTTGTCGGACAGCCCGAGATAGTGCTTTTTGAAGACGCCGGGGGCCGTTTTGCATGTGATGGTTACCATGCTTCGGCTGTCTCCATTGCCCTTGCTGCACAGGCCCTCGATGCTGAGCATGTACTCGCCTGTGATCCCGTTGTAGAACACCACACGGCGGTTCACCTCGAAGTTATCTGCGGCCTGCGACAGGTTGCGAGATGCCACATCTGCATCGCTGGTGCAGCCGGCGAGAGCAGCCACCAGGGTGATAGCTGCAATGGTCTTGGTTTTCATGCGTGCTCCTTGAAAAGCAAAAAACTCGGAGGGCGGAGTGTTTTGTTTTTCGCCCTCCGAAGAGGGCAGGGGGCGCTTTCGCGCATTGGGATCTTTCTTGTCTTGGCATCCCGTCGCACCTCACCAGTTGAGCCTTGCAGGGCTACGGCTGGGCACCGCGCAGAGCAGCGGCCGTGCCCGCTGGTGCAATTGGCCGGACGAATGCCCCACAGGCAGGGCAAGCAACATCGGCGGCTGACTTTTTAAAGACCTGGAGGGGGCTCGCTCGATCACTGGCACCCATCGCTTGGTGCAACTGCTGCATGGCCATCCCGGTGTGTTGGGCCTGACCTCCAGCTGCCAGCGGTGATTCACCGGCTTAGGCCCCTACGCATACCAATCGCTTCGGGGTGGCTGGATCGCTTTTGTTGCTGCGACGGTTGAAGTATAGTGAATCTATCCTTAATGTCAAGCTAACCTAGCCTGTTGGGGATAGAAAAGATAGCCTTTTTTTGGTTGCATGAGGTTGGCAAAGAAGAGAGATTTCGATCAGACAACAAAAAACCGCCCGAAGGCGGCTCAAACGAGAAAATGATCTCGACTTAAAAGCAAGCTGCGTCAATTCCAGAATTTGCCGCCACATCGATGTGCGGATATCGATTGCCGGTGGACTCGATGGTGCCCGAGTTGTTGCTTGCGGCAAAACGCTTAAAGCCCACATAGGCGCCGTAGCTGTTCTTACCGTTGACCTCTCCGCAAACAACTCTGCCATTCGTGAATTGCATCACCCGAACATTGCGAAACTGAGCAGCAGCTGGATCTTTCAGGTTGCGCGCTATCGCTTCCTGAGCGCTTGCTTTGAGCTCATCTTGGGACTTCCCGCTGTCCAGAAACATCTGAGACTCACTGGCGTACAGAACAACCTGTTGATATGCCGCTGACTGCAAGCGGTCTAACGGAGTTGGACCGGTAGCGCATCCTGTAAGGGCTAAAACAGCAGAAATGGTGATTGCAAACTTTTTCATGTCCCCTCGATTCCATCAATAAGGTTCAAACGCATCAGGCGGCACACTTCCTGCCACTCGATGGATCTTATCAATGTCGGCCATGTCTATCGTCATGGGGGTGTACCCATTGTTAATGCTTAGAAGTTGAACCTCTCCGTCACGCGACCAGTTGAGCAGCTTCAATAACTTCTTGCCATTCGTCAGCGCGACCATCACATCTCTGCCTGATTGAGCTTCAATGTTTGGCGTTATCACTACAAACTCGCCCGCCCTGTACCGAGGGTGCATAGAGTCGCCTTTGACCCGTAGGGCATAAGCACCAGGATCTTGGGCCCAGTACATCACGAAGCCTTCGCCGTGTCCAACTGGGTATTGCAGCTCTTCAAGGTAGCCATCGTCGCCGGCCTTCACGCTTCCCACCACCGGAATGGCGCGCGCTTGGCGCAACTTTGGCGCATCGTCTGCATTGGCTTCTGGTGCAGCCACTGAGTTTGGCGCCGCGTAACCGGTGACCTCTGCTATGCGCTGGACCATCTCGAAGCTAGGCGAGTGCAGGCCTTTCTCCCAATGACCGACGTTGGCCTTGGTGCGCCCAACAGCTTCACCAAGCTGTTCCTGTGTGAGTTTTCCGTGCTTGCGAGCCGCGCGCACCCAGTCATTTAGTTCCATATAGCAATCGTATAGAAATACTTTACACGTCGGGGATAGAAAATATTGCCTATAGAGTCTAGAAATGCTATCCTCTGAAAATGCAAAACCCAATCGACACCGCCGCCGAAGTGGTCGGCTCTCAACAAGCTCTAGCGGTGACCTTAGGTGTCACCAAGGCTGCTGTCTGGCAATGGAAGAAGCAAGTGCCAGTTATTTACTGCCTGCGCATCGAGCGACTGACCGCTGGAAAAGTCAGCCGCAAAGATCTTCGGCCCAACGACTGGCATCTGATTTGGCCAGATCTCATCGAGCCAGCCACCGCTTAGGCCTCAGCCTTCGCCAAGGTCACCACGCTACCCGTGAACCGAATGACAGCCTCTCCACTTATCCAATTCACCTCTAAGCATGAGGTTTGTAGCGTGCGAGTGATGCGCCCGTCTGCATCGACGTTTTGGGCAACTCGGGTTTGCGTGCTGCTGTGGATCTGCTTGCCCAGCAGTTGTGGGCGGCGGGCGGTGGCGGAGGTGTTTTGCGTTTTCATGCAGCCAGTATCTGAAAGCTGCGCAACTTAAACAACATCCAGAAACATAGAGGCCGGATATGACTCCCCAAGATGCACTGCGCCAGATGGCCAAAAGTTACCCAGGCGGCTACGACAGCCTGGCGCCGCGCCTCGGCAAGACCGCCGAGGTGCTGCGCAAAGAGCTGTCGGGTGATCCCAAGTTCAAGCTGGGTCTGAGTACCGCCACGCTGATCTCCGAAATCTGCATCGAGGCCAACACGCCTCACTGCCATGACTTTGTGAACGCGATTGCGGCTGATGGCGGCGGCTTTGTGCGCCTGCCTGTGGTGGAGATGGAAGGCGGCCCATGCGTGCATCGCTCGATCTCCAGCGTGGCTCAAGAGCTGTCCCATGTCATGAGTGCGGCCCTCGAAGGTGATGCAGATGGCGTGATCTCGGACAACGACCTGGCGCGCATCCAAAAGGAAGCCGCTGAGGCCCTGGCTGCCATTCAGCAGCTGGTCCAAACCGTCGAGGCCAAGAACAAGCAGGGCAAGGCGAAGAGCAAGCAAGGCAAAAGCGCTGCGCGCGCTGAGGCCGCGGCTTAAAGGTTATGCCAGCGTCCAGGGTAGCTCCCGCACAGCAGATCCACCACCTGCCGGCCGCTGGCCTTCTATCTGTGGTGTTCCTTCATTTTGTGGTGGACACATGCCAATAGCAGTACAGCAACAAGACGAGATTCAAGTCTCATTCGCCCAGGGCGGCCAAATCGTCATCACCCAGGAGCCTTCTGATTTGCAGAGCGCCTCCAGCAATGTTTTCGTGGCGGTCACCAACGTGGATGCCCTGATCCGCGCAATCCGCGCTGCCAAGCGCCAGGCGCTGGAGACAAAGGAATAGGCATGGCCAATGATTCGCAAGCCTCTGGGGTCTTTGCAGAGCCGCCATACCCGGCCGACACGCGGGCTAAGGGTTGGCGCTTCGAGCTGGACCTAGAGCGCATTGAGCAGTCTGATACCTGGGCACTTGCACCCGCAGAGCTGCGCCCGTGGCTGCTGATGCTCTGGGCCACCGCCTGGAAGCAGGTTCCATGCGGCTCACTGCCAGACGACGACCAGCTCATTGCCGTGCGCATCGGCATGAAAGCAGTCCAATTTACAAAAGCACGCGCAATCCTGATGCGCGGCTGGTGGAAGGCCGTAGACGGTCGCCTGTATCACACCACGATGACGACTCGCGTCCTAGAAATGATGGGTGTCAAGGACAAAGAACGTCAACGAAAAGCTGATTACCGCAAGCGCAAAGACGCTGAAGAGGCGGCGAGACAGAACGGGGACGGACGCGGGAGTGACCCTGGACAGGATGCAGAAGTCCCGGATTTGTCCCACGGGACAGCAGAGGGACAGAACAGGGACGGACAAGGTAGTGACCCTGGCAAAGACGACACCGGAACCGGAACCGGAACCGGAACCGGTTTATTAAATACCCCCCTACCCCCCAAGGGGGGCAGAGGCTCGGGTCCGACCCCGGATCCATTCGGATTCGCTGAATTCTGGGCTGCATACCCTCGAAAGATTGGCAAGGATGCTGCGCGTAAGGCGTTTGCCAAGCGTAAGCCAGACGGTGACCTGCTGAGTGAAATGCTGGCAGCAATCCGTGTGCAAGCCCAGTCGGAGCAATGGTGCAAGGATGGCGGGCAGTTCATTCCACATCCTTCGACATGGCTGACACAAGGGCGCTGGGGGGACGAGGTGCCCGGCAAAGTCAACGACACGGAAAACAAGCCCCAGTGGGCGATCAATGCAGGCTTCGCCAATCGATGGGAAGCTCAAAACGAAGGCTGCACCGAGCGAAATGCTCACCAGTTCAGCTGCGGTAAGCGGAGGGAATTGGTGCTATGAACGCAAACGAGATTTCACAGCGCTTGGCTCAGGACGCCGCCGATGTTGCATCGTTTCTCCTCCCTCAGGGCAAACGTGCTGGCCAGGAGTGGAAGGTCGGTAGCGTCAATGGCGAGCCAGGGCAGTCGCTATCAGTGCGCGTGAAGGGGGCCAAAGCTGGTGTCTGGTCAGACTTTTCGAGCGGTGAATCCGGCGATCTGCTGGACCTGTTCATGGCGGTACGAGGCTGCTCAATGTCCGAAGCCCTCAGGGACGCAAAGCACTACCTGGGTATTCGCGACACCATGCCCGAGCGCGAGAAGCCGAACTTCAAGCGCCCAGCTAAGCCCACTTGCCAGACTGCCAAAGCAGGGGCATTGGAGTGGCTGAAGTCGCGGGGCCTCACTGACGAAACCATTGCCGCGTTCAAGATCGCCGAGCAAGTCAAGGGCGACAAGACCTATGCCTTGTTCCCATATCTGCGAGACGGCGAACTGGTCAATGTGAAGTACCGGAATATCGCTGAGAAGCGGGATATGCGGCAGGAGGGCGGCGCAGAGCCATGCCTATTCGGCTGGCATCTGATCGACCCGAAGGAGCGGACTGTCGCTCTGTGCGAAGGCGAAATTGACGCAATGACGCTGCATCAGTGCGGCATTCCTGCGCTGTCGGTGAACGCCGGCGCTGGCAATCATCAATGGCTGGAAAACGACTGGGAGCGCCTGCAGCGCTTCAGCGAAATCCTGATCTTTTTTGACGGTGACGAGTCCGGTGAGAAGGGTGCTCAGGAGGTGGTGCGCCGCCTGGGAATAGATCGCTGCAAGCGCGTGAAGCTGCCCGAGAAGGACGCCAACGAGTTCTTGCAGAAGGGTGCTGTTGACGTGGATTTTCAGGAGTACATCGAGAAGGCTCAGCCGATGGACCCTGAAGAGATGCGTCAGGCCAGCGACTTCATGAACAAGGTAAAGGCGCTGTTCTACCCAGCGCATAACGAAGACCGCGACCCTGTTCTGCGACTCGACAAAGACCTCGATTGGTTCGAGTTTCGACATGGAGAAGTGACGGTCTGGACTGGCTATAACGGCCACGGCAAGAGTCTGATGCTCTCCCAAGTGCAGCTTGGCCTGGTGGACCAGGGCGAGCGCTTCATGGTGTTCTCCGGCGAAATGACCCCGGAGCGGCAACTGAAGCGGATGTCAAAACAGGCCTCAGGGCTGGACCGCCCAACCATGCAATACCTCGACGCCATTGGCCGCTGGGTGCATGACCGCATCTGGTTGTTCAACGTGGTAGGAAGCGCGGGCCTGGATCGCCTGCTGTCGGTTTTCTTGTACGCCAGCAAGCGTTACGGCATCCGTCATTTTGTGATTGACAGCTTGATGATGACCGATGTGCCGGAGGACGGCTCTGGCGCTATGACTGCTCAAAAAGAGGCCATGCGCAAGATCTGCGACTTCGCACGCCGCAATGGCTGCCATTTGCACCTGGTGGCCCACCCTCGCAAAGGAGCGGACGAGAGCAAAGGGCCCGGGAAGCTGGATGTAGCGGGGTCCTCCAAGATCACCGACGGCGCAGACAACGTATTCACGGTCTGGAGCGCTCGCAAGGATGAGAGTGATTCCGAGCTGGACCCGGATAAACCAGACGCCAAGTTGGAGTTGCACAAGCAGCGAAACGGCGATGTCCAGCACTACACCCAGTGGCTCTGGTTCAACAAGGCCGCGCAGCAGTTTGCCACCAACTCACGTCGAGCAGCAGTTTCCTACGTCCCATTCAGCGGACAGCCAGAAGTTATCAACCCCTCCTCGGAGCCAAACACATGAATCTCACCCAGGACGATACGACCTATGCGTTGTTGTGGAGCCGCACACAACATGCATTCCATGTGGAGCCCTTTAGCACGACGCTGAAGAAGGCCCGGCAAGTATTTCTGCGCGGATATGGAACTGACTTTTCGCCCGTTTTCATTGGCAGCGATGACGAATGTCGGCAGGCGCGGCGCGTGCTTTGCGAATACCGAGAGCGCCTGCAGGCCCACCAAGACCCTGCACCCGTGGATGTCTCGGAGGCCAAAGCCGTGGGAGACCTGTGTGATGACTTCATGGCGGACCTCCTGGAGCGCATGGCCGCACACAAGCAGCCCCACACCCAACCCCAATAACCGAAACGGAGCACGAATGAACTTTGCAGAAACAGCAGCACTATCCACCCCAGCGCGCCGCAGTGGCCGGGGATATGTGGACTTCAACGTGGTGGCAGAAGCCCAGCGGCCAATGGATATTCGCCTGGCCAACTGGGGGCGCTGGTGCCATGGCCCTATGCGCCGAGACGTGTCCCCCATGTTCCGAGGCATGCCGCGTGAGCCGCAGTTGCGCCAGCCTGGAGATGTTGCTCCCGAGCTGATGGACCCAATGGACGCCGCAAAGGTGGCCAAGGCCGTAGCCCAACTGCCAGAAAAGCACCGCGCCGCCTTGAACTGGTGCTATGTGCTGGACCCACGGAGCAAGGAAGCCAGCCCCGGCCGCGCATGCAAGAAGCTGGGCACCAGCCTCCAAGGCCTGGCCGATCTGTTGCGTGATGCGCGTCAGATGCTGATCAACAGGGGCGCATGACATGGATGGCGAGTACAAAGCTGACCGAGCATTGTCCGAAGCTGAGCGCCTGGTGAATGTGCGCTACCTGGGCCACTGCCTGCACGAAAACCGGAGCGTGTGGAACAGCCGGACCATGGGCTGGTTCAGCCGCTGCCGGGATTGCAGGGTGGAGATCCAGGTTGATGGCTATACGCAGGCGAAGCATTTGCCAGCTGATGTACTGGCCCATGCCTGGAGCCAAGAGCATGTGAAGACGGCGGCAAGTCCAGTAAATGGGGCGCAGTTGCGCTATGCGCTTGAGCGAGAAGGCTGGCGCGTTCAGTTTCTGGGAGTTGATGGCAGGACTGCGTGCGAGGTGCGAAAAGGTGGCACTAGCTGGCGCACACGTTTCTTTGATACGCAGGCCGAAGCTGTGGTGGAGGCTGGCGCAATGACGTTAAGAAACTACACGTTGAATCCTTGTGCGAAGCCTAGTAATCTGGTACAGTCACCCCATTGACTGAGCAACAGCACAGAGTCGCATACCCTATGTGGAGGCGGCAGTGTCTGCAAATGCTCAGTGTGAGAGCTCTCCACTAGGGGGGCTCTTTTCGTTTCTGCTCCTGCCGTCGTATCAGATTACAACAAAAAGAAGCCCGCGATCTGCGGGCATTGTTGGCACAGGAATTTGCTACAAGATTCTTACTACTAGAGCTTCAACTTAAGAGTAGCGTCGTTAACAGTATCAATCTCTTTTTTGATTAAATCGACGGGTTCGGATGCTTGGGCGCAGTATCCAAAGTAAAACCGTTTCGCTTCTTCTACATACTCAAAGTCGGGTAGCCTTGCTTTATCTCCCAACTTGTATGCCGCAGCCAGTGCATCAATTGCCCCAATCACTTGTGGGTCAATGCTGGGAACAGCCTGGCGTAAATGTTCTGACATGCATATCTCCTTTCGGTTAGGTTCAGGAACTATTGCATAGATGCAGACGTAACACCTTTGTATACGAAATTACATGGCCATGGTGGACTCGACGTCCGCAGCCTTGCGGCGCGCAAGAGCGAGGTTTGCCCGTTTATTGTCCAGAACGTAGTACACAAAGATGCCATCTAGCTTGGCCGATGGGCGAATGATGTGGTATTGCTTACCCAAGGTGATCAGGATGTCGTCAATGCTCTCATTAAGACCAAGGGCTTTGATGGTCTTCATCTTGGCACGTACGACTTCGGTGTTACCCGCTGCAGCCAGTTCCATATCCACTGCGGATCCGGCGCTCGCTAGTGTCATGCCACTGTTGTAGTCAACCACGGCTGCACACTGTGCTCCGTCAAGAGACATAAGTTCATTCAAGCTATCGGTGAAGTTTGCCATCTGGGATCCCTCAGAAAAGGTCTATGTTGGTAATAAATGACGAATATTCGTCAGAAGTGATCATAGTCGATATGTTTGATGGAGATCAACCCGCTGGAACTGCGAGCGGGTCGCGTTTGTTTTACCAAGGCCAGCCAAGTGCTGGCTTTTCTTTTGGAGCAAGCCATGGATACACGGCAAGCGTTGGTTACCGCCTTCGGGCTACTGCTGCTGCCAGCGGTTCTGTTATCGCCGGTGGCCTGCACCATGCGTCGCCATGCGCTGATTTCTGAGGCTATCCATGGCGGGGTAGACCCCATTGCGGCGCGTTGCGCCATTGACCCAGACGATATGCGTGATGCTGCCATCTGTATGGCCGCTGCACTGAGGAGCAAGCCATGAGCGCAGTTCAGTATTTCGGGTTGATCACGATGATCTGTGTGTCTCACAACATGAAGCCGGGCCAGCGGTTGGTCCTGGGTGGTGTGAGCCTGTTGCTCTCTGCGCTTTTCGTGATTTTCGGAGGTGACAAGCCATGAAAGCACATCAGCCCCCATACAACCCGATGCAGGCACTTATCAAGGCCATCTACGAGCTGCGCCCACCTGTCCTGCAGGGAATGCAGATAGATGTGGAAAAGCACGGGCTAGAGGTGGTGCGCCTTGAAGTGGAGCTGACGCCCGAGCTGATCCAAGCCTGGGGCGAGCACTGCAAGGAGATCAAGCTAGCTGTGAATGGAGGCCAGGCGCCTCGCGTAGCTGGTGATCGGACTTGGCCGAATGCCGACAACGCTTCTGCGCTTAAAGCTTGCGTTGACCAGTAAGCCTGTCAATCAGAGCCTGGTGCCGTGCCTCGTGTGCAGCCAGGGATTCGGGCGTCATTGACTTCGCAGCGGAAGCGCTGAAAATTTGATTGAGGCGGATGCGGAAGGCTTCCTTGTCGTCAACAAACTCAAGCATGAGGGTGTGCAGAATTTTGTGTAAACGGCCAATTCACTGCAGGCGACAGCCTGCTTGTCCGTAAACACAATGACATC
>NZ_JBBGZG010000016.1:0-127505 GCF_037479315.1 Comamonas sp. MYb69 | reverse complement strand
GATGTCATTGTGTTTACGGACAAGCAGGCTGTCGCCTGCAGTGAATTGGCCGTTTACACAAAATTCTGCACACCCTCCAGACCACATACACCACCCAGTGTAAATGTATTTATTTGTTTCCAGTTTGCGGTTCGATCGGTATCTGGTGGCCAGCCATTGATGTAGCGGAAGACTTCTGCGCGTCGCCAGCCTTGCGCAAGGCCACTTTTGCCCGCAGAAAAATGCACCACCCGCCTTTGCAGACCGGTGGTGCATGCGTTGACTACAGCGGCGCTCAGAACTTGTAGTTCAGGCTCACATTGACCGTGCGCGGCTCGCCCCAGGTGTAGGTGCTGTACCAGCTGAAGATGGTGTAGTACTTCTTGTCAAACAGGTTCTTCACGCTGAGCGAGGCGGACAGCTGCTTGTTGAAGTCGTAGCGGGCCATGGCATCCCAGACCCAGTAGTTCTGCACGGTGTGCACGGCATTGCCGCCGGTCGGCACACTGATGCTGCCCCAGGTCTTGTCCTGCCAGCGCGCGCCGCCACCCAGGGTCAAACCGCTCAGGCTGCCGGCCAGCTTGTAGCTGGTGTAGAGGTTGAACTGGTTGGAGGGCGTGAGGGTGGAGACACGCTCGCCATCCTTGCGCGCAATGCTGTGCGAGTAACCGGCCTGGATCTGCCAGGCGGGGGTGATCTGGCCAGACACCTCCGCCTCCCAGCCCCGGGTCTTGACGCCCTGGATTGCCCGGTAGGCCGGGTTGCCGCTGGGGGTGATACCGCCACTCTCCACGGCATAGTTGTCCTGCAAGGTCTGGAACACGGCAGCGCTGGCATTGAGCCGGCCGCCAAAGAACGAGGCCTTGGCGCCGAGCTCATAGTTCTTGCCCTCGAGCGGATCCAGGGTGCGGCCCTGCTCGGTCTGGTAGGACTGCGGTTTGAAGATGCCGCTGTAGCTGGCGTAGACCGAGTAGTTCTGGTTCAGGTCATACACGGCGCCCAGGTAGGGCGTAAAGACATTCTTTTCCTTTTGCTCCTGCACCCGGTTTCTGTAGTTGGACAGGCGCCCGCCCGTGATGAGCTTCAAGTCATCGCGCAGGTTCCAGCGGGCCGTGGTGTAGAGGCCGTTCTCATAGGTGCTCTCGTCATCACGGTAATCGGACGCGCTGTTCCAGACCGGGGCAGGCACCTTGCCATTCCACTGGTAGTAGTTGTCCACCACGCCGTCAAAGCCGCTGTTGTCGTTGTAGTAGCCATCGTTTTTCCAACGGCGCTTGGCCAGGCTGCCGCCCACCACCAGCTCATGGCTGCGCCCCAGCAACGAGAAGGGGCCACTGGCATACAGGTCGGCCGCATCGCTGGTGGTGCGGCCAATGTACTGGCCTCGCCACATGCGCACGCCGGCACCGGTCAGCGGATCGGGGTTGCCACCGGCTGCAGCACCCAGGTTGGCGTTGTAGCCGTTGATCTGGTGGTTGAGCTGCAGCTTGGTGACCCAGCCACTGTCAAAGTTGTGCTCCAAGGTGGCAAAGCTGGTGCGCGTGTACTGGTCCCAGTGGCTCCAGTCGGCTCCGTTGTTGAACGAGCGCGGCATGGCGTTGAAATGGCCGTTCGCATCGAGCAAGGGGATACCGCCCCAGGTTGATGCCGTGGGCTTGTTGTCCTGGCGGTCGGCGCCCACCGTCAGCAGGGTTTGGGGCGTCAGGTCCATCTCGACAATACCGTAGAGCACGCCCGTCTTGCGCTCGTAGCGGTCCAGCTGCGAGTGCTTGTCCTGGTAGGTGGCAACGCCGCGCGCGCGGATGCTGCCGCTGTCGTTGAGCGCGCCGCTGACGTCCAGCTCGCCCCGGTAGTTCTGGTAGCTGCCGGCGCTGATGCTGGCATGGCCGCTGAATTCCTTGGTTGGCTTCTTGCGCACCAGGTTGATGGTGGCGCCCGGGTCGCCACTGCCAGTCAGCAGCCCGGTGGCACCCTTGAGCACTTCCACCCGGTCATAGATCGCCATATCGGTCAGCGTATTGCCCGCAGAATAGGCCGAGTTGCGCGACATCGGAATGCCGTCGTACTGGAAGTTCTGGATCGCAAAGCCGCGCGCGTAGTACTCGGTGCGCTCGCTGTCGTAGGTCACGATGCTCACGCCCGGCGTGTGGTTGATGACATCGTCAATCGAATGGAGCTGGAAGTCATCCATCACCTGGCGCGTCACCACGCTGACGGACTGCGGCGTCTCACGCGGCGTCAGCACCAGGCGGGTCGCCGTTGCCACAGCGCCAGGCGTGTAAGAGCCCGAGCCCTCGGTGATCTCGCCAAGCTGGTTGCTGCGCACCGTCACTTCGGACAGCGTGACTTCCCCTCCCGCTGCAGATGAGGAGGCAGCCGATGCTGCGGTAGCGGGCGCAGGCTCGGCTGCCTGCACCATCAACACGCCCCCTTCCACCCGGCCCTGCAGGCCCGATCCCTGTAGCAAGGCCTGCAAAGCCTGCGACACATCCTGCGCTCCTTGCAGCGCTGGCGCCTGACGGCCCTGCGCTGCCTCCGGCGCTGCGCTAAAGCGCAGATTCGCCTGCCGGGCAAATTGCGCCAGCGCGCTAGCGAGCGGCTGCGCCGGAATATCGAAGCTGGCGGTTTGCGCCATCGTCGCCTGCATGTGCAGGGCCAGGCCCAGGCAGACCGCCGCATGCGCCAGTACGGTGCGGCGCGGCTTGAAAGTGAATGAAGACATGAAAGAGTGCTCTCGTCCGATGAAAAGCGATGACGGGACGAGACAGCGCTGCAAAGCGCGTGCGGAGCTGGGCGTGCAGGCTGCCAAAGCGCACAGCACACTGGGCGCTGCCACCGTCAGATGGATTCCTGCGTGGATGGCGTGGGCTGTACACCGCCTGAAATCCGCGAATGCCTGGCAGCGCTGGGGACAGCCGCTGGCCAAAGCGGCCCCCATGATACTTATTCAAATGCGAATCAGTCTCATACTCAATATTAATAAGTGGCGTTTCAGCAACAGTTTGGTGAAGCATCCAGAGCGGGGGTGCAGGTCTACCACCCAAGGGGTCACCGGCCTCCGTGCGCGCGCCGGCGCAGGCGCAGCCAGCACTGCCATAATGGCCCGCCATGACCATCGCGCTCACCACCCTGCTCATCTACGCCAAAGACATGCAACGCACGGCGCGCTTTTATGTCGAGCACTTTGGTTACGCCTCCGACTGCGCCGTGGTCGATGGCCTGATCGCCCTCCAGCCTCTGCATGGCGGCGCGGAGATCCTGGTCCACCAGGCCGCCAAGAGCCTGAAGTTTGGCTCCGCGGTGCTCAAGCTCTCCTTCAGCGTGGCCGATGTCGAACAGTTTGTGGCCAAGGCCGCCGCAAAGGGGCTGGATTTTGGCCCGGTGCACCAGGCCAATGGCTACGCCTTTGCCAACACCAAGGACCCGGACGGCAACGCGATCAGCGTGTCGAGCCGCCAATACCGGGCGGGATAGGCACCACGCAAGCTCAACCCTTCAACACCTTGCGGCCATACGAGGCTTGAGCGACCCAGTTCATCACCCCAGCAATGGCGGCAAGCGCTATACCGACGAGTGCCAGGCCATGCCATCCATCTACATGGGCGCTGTAGCCACCCAGTGCAGCGCCTGCGGCACCACCTAGAAAATAGGACACCATGAAAATCGTATTGGTCCTGTTCCTGGCCTCGGGATGTGTCGCAAAGATTCTGGATTGATTGGCCACCAATCCGGCTCGATTTCCCACATCCATCAACACCATGCCAACCACCAACCAGGCCAGACTCAAGCCGGAGAGGGCCACAAAGACATAGGCCAATGCGATAAGGCTGCAGCCATAAAGAATGGTTCTTTGGGCGCCGAATCTGTCGACCAGCATGCCAATTTTCTTGGAAGCAAACAAACCCACCAAGCCGACAAATCCAAACGCACCAATGGCTGCAGGATTGAAATGGTAAGGCGGCTGAGAAAGCATGCTGGCTAATGAGGCCCAGAGGGCACTGAATGCGGCAAACATCAAAAAACCCGAGGCAGATGCCAGGCGGATAAGGGGTTCTTCTCGCAGCATGGCGACCATGGATTTCAACAGGCCTGCGTAAGACACCGATGCCTGGGGATGTATCACGGGCAGCGTGCGCCACACCATGAAAAGCATGACGCCATTGAGCGCCGCAGCGACTGCGAAAATGGCATGCCAGCCAAGCTCTGCGCCTCCATAGCCGCTCAGCATTCTGGCCAACAACAGCCCTGCCGAGAGTCCACCCAACAGCGAACCAATCACCTTTCCCTGCGCTGCCGGTGGAGACGCGCTGACCATCGTCGGTATGATGATTTGCGCGGTGATCGCGGTCATGCCGACCACGGCGCAGCCGATCAGCAACCAGGTAAAACTGGGGGCCAAGGAGCAGGCCAGCAGTGCAAGCGCATTGACGCTGATGGTTCTTGCGGCCAAAGTGCGCGGCTCGATCCGATCCGCCAGAGGGACAAACAGCAGCAGGCCCAACGCATAACCGAGTTGCGTGATGGTCGCGATCCAGCTTCCGCTGCCGAGTGAAACGCCAAAAGTATCCGCCATTTGTGGCAGCAGCGGCTGGTGGTAGTAGATGGCAGATACTGCAAATGCACAGCACCAGGTCATTGCAAACAGCTGGTGACGATGCATGCATGCGTCAACCTTTTGCAGAATGGTTTTTGGCATGAAGGCTCCCCTCGTCTACTCTTGAGCCAGCCGGTCATTTCCCAGCGCTGCCGTCGACAGGATTATTTTTCCGACTGCCTGACCGGATTCCAATCGGAGATGGGCCGCTTGCGCATCTTCAAGTGCATAGACACTGTCGACAACGGGATGCAGCCTTCCGTCGTCGAACAGCGCTAGCCAACGCTCTGAGAAGCGGTCCACCATGGCGCACTTCTCCTCCAGCGAGCGGCTTTTCATCACCGTCCCCATGATGGAGAGACGACGGTAGAGAAAACGGTCCAATGGCAACTCACCTCCGCTGCCGCCCCCGAGAATGCCCACCTGGATCATTCGCCCGCCTTCGGCCAGCGAATGGATGTTGGCGGCCAGATACGGCGCACCAATAAAGTCCACAACCAGATTGACGCCTTGGCCATCGGTATCGGCGTCGATCACTTGCTGGAAGCTCTCGGCGCGGTAGTCGATGACCCGATCTGCACCCCAGGCCAACACGCGCTGCAGCTTCTCAGCGGAAGTGCTGGCAAAGATGCGAGCACCAGCGCGGTGGGCGAGCTGCACGGCAGCAGAGCCAACCCCTCCAGCGGCGGCATGCACCAGGACGGACTGATCCGCTTCGAGACGGCCCAAGTGAAACAGCGCTTCATGGGCAGTGACAAAGACCTCGGGAATCGCTGCTGCTCGCACATCATCCATTCCGCGCGGAATAGGCATAGCCATCCTGTGGTCCATGCGGGCGAATTCGGCGTAGGCCCCTCCACCGACGATCCCCATCACCCGATCACCTATTTGATAACCCGAAACGGATGCACCAAGGTCAACCACCTCGCCAGCGACCTCCAGCCCCATCAGCTCGGAGTCGCCAAAGTTGGCCCGGCCATAGCGGCCCATGCGTTGCAAGGCATCGGCCCGGTTGACGCCAGCGGCACCGACTCGCACCAACAGGTCATGGGGCCGTACCTCTGGAATCGGCAATTCCTCGATCTGGAGCGTCTCAGGACCACCAAAGACTTTTTGAACAACGGCTTTCATCAACTTACGACTCCTTCTTCGAGCGAAATCAGCTCAACTACAATGGATTCGATGGTACGGGGCCAGGCCCCGCGTGATAACTGGCCAGAATTCGTTAACGGTTTTGCGGGAAATGCAAATATGGGCGCTGAGCGCATCGCTGAGTTTCTGGAGGTGTTTGTCCACGTTACCCGTGAAGGCAGCTTCTCCGCAGCAGCTCGGCGCATGGGGGTCGCCCCCTCGTCGATCACGCGCAGCATTGACACGCTCGAAGCGCGTCTTGGAACGCCTGTTTTCAGGCGCTCTACGCGGCTCATCACCTTGACCGAGGCTGGTGCTGCGCTGCTTGTCAGAGCCAAGCGCGTGCTGGACGAGTTGGCAGATGCGCAACAGGAAATTGCGGCCCTGAGTGGTGGAGCCCATGGTGTTTTGCGCGTGGCCTGCTTTCCCACCTTCGGCAAGCGGTACGTGATTCCTGTGGTGGCCTTGCTGGCCAAGACCCACCCCCAATTGCGCGTTGAGCTGGATTTGACAGAACGGCTTGCAGATCCTGTGGCTGAGCGCCTGGATGCGGTGATAAGGATAGGCAAACTTCCGGACAGTTCTCTGGTCGCCACCAAGATCGCCACGCAAATCCGTACGCTGTGTGCCAGCCCTTTGTACATCTCCGCAGTGGGTGCTCCAAAATCTCTGGACGATTTGCCGCGCTACCAGCTCATCGATAAACTGCATGGCGCAGATTTGCTGGGCTGGTCTGACTTTCTCGGACATGGCGTTTTGCCAGACCAGGCCGTTTTTCGTTGTGATGATTTTGAAGCCATGCGCTTGGCTGCGCTGGCGGGCGTGGGCATTGCGCTGTTACCCGATTGGGTAGTGGGCAACGACATTGCCACGGGGCATCTGCTGAAATTGACTGCCGGCCCCAGCGACAGCACCTGCTTGCATTCCGACATCCATCTGCTGCGCGCGCCAGTGGAGCCCAGTGCCAAACTGCGCGTGTTCACCGAGCAGTTAAAGCGCTTTATCGGCGAGCCCCATCGTTGGGCGGTGTGAGCTGAACAGCCTGCGCGGCCCGCCAGATGGCGGACCTCGTCAAGCACCGCCTTACTGCAGCCCCAAAAACTTGAACGGCTCCGAAGGCTGGAACGATGCCGTGGCATCGCCGGCAAACGCATGGTTCTGGTTCGGGCCCAGATCGAGCTTCATCACCTTGCCGGTGTCGCGGCTGAAGTTCAGCGCCTTCAGGTCCACCCAAAAGGTATTGGGCGTCAGGGCCGATTCAAAGAAGTAGAGCTTGCGTTGGTGGTCGAACACGGTGCGCCAGCGCGTCGAGGAGATATTGGGCTGGTCCGGGGTCGTGATGCCATAGGGCACGGAGACATTGCGGATCACGCTGAACACGCTGGCCAGCGCCTTGTTGGGCTCCTGGTCCTGCGGCACGGATTTCACATAGAACGAAGCGCGGGCAAAGCGGTCGGCCGCCCGGTTGGTGCCCGGCAGCATGACGGTGCCGCCAATCTGCTTCCAGTAGCTGTTGAGCGCCAGCTGCTCGTCAAAGGTGGGCGAGTTGGTCATCACCTGGTAGCTGCGGCTGTGGTGGATGACCTGGCGGCCGCCGATGTACTCGACAATGGCGCTGTCGCCACTGGCGTCCGACATCGACAGGTGCAAGGTGGTGAGCCGGTCCTCGCCAGGCACATTGTCCGAGACGATGGTGAAGGGCTGCTGCTCCAGCGCCTTGACGGCCTCGGCCACGGTCGCAAAGTTGTCGAGCACATACTGGGCCCAGGCGGCAATCGTCAGGCCCGGTTTGCTCTTGTCATCGAAGGCCGGGTACTGCGACTCGGCCAGCCACAGCAGGTTGGCGCTCAGCCCCGCCTCGTTGACGCCATCGGTGGCGGAGACGTCATAGCCCGAGGTCACCAGGCTGCCGTAGCGCGAGGTCCAGCGCAGCGAGTTGGGCCCTGCCTGGCCGGTGCGCTCCATGCCGCGTGGCAAGACCCAGAGGTTGCTGGTGATGTCGTTTTTCCAGTCCATCGAGCGGGCGGTGATCACCTGGTCATGCGCGCCCAGGTAGACCACCCGCGTGCAGGCCATCGCGCTGCTGATGGTGCCCAGGCTCAGCACGCCGGCCAGCCATGCGGTGCCCAGCTTGCGCGCGGGCAGCAGTCTCTTTTCTTGCGTCATGGGTCACTCCCCCACCGGTGGATTGGCAATATCAGACCCGCCAGCAGGCCGCGCCTACCGGGTCAGGCAGCGGCGCCCCGGCTGCCTGTTTACTGGGCGCTGGCCTTCCAGCTGCCGTCTGCTTGCTTGCAGAACCAGAACTGCCATTCCTCCTTGAGCTTGCCGGTGGGGCGGCTCGCTTCCACATTCAGCAGGCGGCAGGTATCGGCCTTCTGGGTCTGGCTGGTTTGCAGCGGGGTCAGCGCCATTTGCACCTGGCGGTGGCGCGGGCCCTGGCTGCTGGTCCACTGCGTGGTGCTCTTGTCAGCGGCATTGTTCAGCACATCGCCCACGGCCTTGCGCAGCGCGGGCACATCCTTGGCCGGCACGCTGGCGGTGATGGTCTGGTTGAGAAACGACAGGGGCGCGGCAGACGCGGCCAAGGCCAGGCTACCCAGGACGGTGGCCAGTACCAAGGCGGGCAGTTGGCGTGCAGCAGGCTTTTTCATGGTGTCATATCCTCTCATTGAATTTTTCAGTGCGATCAGCAGCGAAGCTTCAGGCCTCCCACGCGGGCTGGCCCTGCGCGCTTCACCTGGACTCGCGTTATCAGCGAGTTGATCATATTCCATATAGTCTGATCTACCCACCCTATGAAAATGACGATGACGTTCAGCAACGCCAGCCAGCCCTCAGCAGGACCCCGCCATGCCGCGCGAAAACATCAATGACTTGTTGGCCTTTGTCGCGGTCGCGCGGGAAGGCAGCTTCACCAAAGCCGCTGCGCAACTGGGCGTATCGCAGTCGGCGCTCAGCCACACCATCCGGGGCCTGGAGGCCCGCATGGGCGTGCGCCTGCTCAGCCGCACCACGCGCAGCGTCTCGCCCACCGAGGCGGGCGCCTATCTGCTGGCCCGCATCGGCCCGGGCTTTGACGAGATCGAATCGGGCGTCGCCGCGCTCAGCGATTTTAGGGACACGCCGCGCGGCCATGTCCGCATCACCACGGCCGAGCATGCGGCCAACACCGTGCTGTGGCCCAAGCTGGCGCCAGTGATGCAGCGCTACCCGGATGTGTCCATCGAGATCAATGTCGACTATGGACTGGGCGATATCGTCGCGCAGCGTTTTGACATGGGCATACGCCTGGGTGACCAGGTCGCCAAGGACATGATTGCGGTGCGCATCGGGCCCGACTGGCGCATGGCGATTGTCGCAACACCCGACTACCTGCAGCGCATGCCCGCGCCCCAGACGCCGCAGGACCTGGCCGCCCACCAGTGCATCACAATGCGCCTGCCCACCCATGGCGGGCTGATGGCCTGGGAGCTGGAGAAAGATGGCGCTGCCGTGCAGGTGCGCGTGCAGGGCCAATGGGTGTTCAACGGCAGCCGCGCCATGCTGCGCGCCGCACTGGCCGGATACGGCCTGACCTATGTGCCCGAGGACATGGCCGCGCCCCATCTTGCGCAGGGTGAGCTGGTACGGGTGCTGGACGACTGGTGCCAGCCCTTTAGCGGCTACCACCTCTACTACCCGCACCGGCGCGGCATGTCGCCTGCGATGCGCGTGGTGGTGGATGCATTGCGCCACAGCGAGGTGTCCGCCGTAGCCGACCTGCCCGCCGTGTTGCGAACTACGCACATGTAAGAAATCTGACGCAAATGATAATCATTTTTATATAGAATGGCGTTTTACAGGCGCCAGCAATAACAACACCATGCCACCAGGGCCTCCTGCACCACCCCTTACAAGGGTTCCGCAGCAGACCCCTCAGCCTGCATCATCCGCATGCAGCGCAGGTCAGTAGCCAGCAGTCTTTTCTTCCCCCTTGCTTTAACTGGCTGGACCCTATGGCTTCTCGCACCTCTTCCCAGGCGCAGCGTATCTCTGCGCGCGCCACTTCCACTCTCCAACCCCGTTACCTGGCCGCCGCTGTCGCCGCGCTGGTGTCTGCCGGCGCCCTGGCGCAGCAGGCTGCGCCGGATCAGCCAATGCAACTGGCGCAACTGGCGCAAGCAGAATCGACCATGCCGCAAGTCACGGTGCTGGGCAAGGCCGAGAAGGCCCCCGGCACGGTGACCGTGATCTCCGGCGAGGAGCTGGAAAAAGCCAACAGCATGGCGGACATCTCGCGCTACCAGCCCCTGGTGTCGGCCCCCGGCACCGCATCGGGCACCAGCCGCAACCGCAGCAGCTTTGACCGCTCGGGCACCACGGGCTACAACATTCGCGGTATCGAAGGCAACCGCATCGGCATGGATGTGGACGGCATTGAAATGCCCGATGCCAGCACCCGCCCCTACGTCAGCCGCGCCGGCAACAACACCTTTGGCATTGGCCGCGACTTTATCGACCCCGAGATGTTCTCCTCGGTCGGCATCCAGTCGGGCACCACCACGGCCCGGCGCGCAGCGGGCGGCATTGGCGGCGCCGTCAGCTTCAAGACCAAGTCGGCCAGTGACTTCTTGCGCAATGGCAACACCAGCTATTTCGGCGGCAAGCTCGGCTTTGACTCGGCCGACCATTCCTGGAACGAAAGCATCACCGCAGCGGGCAAGTCGGGCAGCCTCGATGGCCTGATCGCCTTCTCGCGCCGTGATGGCAAGGAGACGCAGAACAACAGCGCCCTGGGCATCAAGGCATCGCCGGAAGACTGGCATTCCAACGCACTGCTGATGAAGGGCGGCCTGCAGATCGATGCCGAGAACCGCCTGGAGCTGTCTGCCGACCTGTACCGTCGCAGCAACCAGAGCCAGTTCTATGGCTGGAGCACCGACAACAGCGCCATCACGCAAAACAATATGCAGGACAGTGACACCAGCCGCAACACGCTGCAGCTGTCGCACCTGTGGACACCCAGCAGCGCCTTTGTCGATCAGCTAGACACGCGCCTGTTCTTCCAGAACACCGATACCGAAGACGTGACCGACACCACCACCTTGGCGAGCGGCGCCACCACGCGCAACCTGTCGCAAAACAAGACCAAGGCCTGGGGCCTCTCGACCACCGGCGACAAGCGCATTGACCGCCACCGCATCAGCTTTGGCTTCAACGCACAGACGCAGAGCCAGGAGCGCCCCTGGAACGTGGCCGGCTACATGAAGCCACAGCCCGATACCGACACCACGCGCCTGGGCGCCTTCATCCAGGATGACATTGGTTTTGATGTGGGCGGCAAGCGCCTGGGCGTGATCCCGGCGCTGCGCGTGGACCGGGTCAAGGTCGAACCCAAGCACCTGGGCGATTTTGCCGAAGGCGCTTTGACCGAAGACGCGGCCTCCAAGCTGTACAGCAACCTCAGCAGCACCATCTGGAGCCCGAGCCTGGGCCTGACCTATGAGCTCACGCCCAAGTTCATGGCCTACGGCCAGTACAAGCGCAGTGGCCGTGCACCGACCGCTGGCGAAGTGTTCGGCTCCTGGAACATGGACCAGAACTACGCGGGCTCCGCCCAGTACGCACTGATCGGCAACAGCAACCTCAAGCAAGAGACCAGCAACGCCTTTGAGATCGGCGTCAAGGGATCGCCCGCCGACGGCGTGCTGTTCAATGCATCGACCTTCTACACGCGCTACAAGGACTTCATCGGCTACACCCGCTACACCCGCGCCAGCGCGCCGGACAAGTTCAGCAATGTGCCGGCCCACATCGGCACCATCTACCAGGCCGAGAACCGCGACGAGGCGACGATCTACGGCCTGGAGATGAGCGCCCGCCTGGACCATGGTCAGTGGGCACCCGCCGTCAAGGGCCTGTACTCGACCTGGGCGCTGGGCCTGGCCCATGGCACCTCCAAATCCAACTACGCGGGTGACAAGGATGTGCCGCTGGATACCGTCCAGCCGCGCAAGGCCGTCATCGGCGTGGGCTATGACGCGCCCATGCGCGCCTGGGGCGTCAACATGACCGGCACCTTTGTCGCCGGCAAGCAGGCCCAGGCCACCAACCGCGAGAGCTATACCAACGCCGGCACCGACATTGCCGACTCCAGCATCGAGCAGTTCCGCGTGCCCGGCTATGCGCTGTTCGATCTGTCGGGCTACTGGCAGATCAACAAGAACGCCCGCCTCAACGTCGGCATCTACAACCTGACGGACAAGCGCTACTGGGATTACGCCAGCAGCCGCAGCCTGCAGCCCTCCGTTGCCAAGGACCAGCGTGACATCCAGCTGCTGACCAACCCGGGCCGCACCTACGCCGTGTCGTTGAACGTCAATTTCTAAGCTTTTCTCCCACCACGAAAGGACCCCAGCATGAACCGCTTTTCCGCCGCCATGACCGCCGTTGCAGCCGCCGCGCTGCTCAGCGCCTGCGCCAGCAACAACGGCAACGACAGCAAGACCGCAGCGCCCGCCGCTGCCGCCAAGACCGAGGCCAAGGGCCCGGCCGCGCCCGTGGGCGGCCACGGCCACAATGCCTTCATGGGCGGCTATGACGCCAACCGCGACGGCGTTGTCACCCGGGACGAATACGACACGCTGCGCAAGGAGCGCTTCGTCGCCGCCGACACCAACAAGGATGGCTGGCTGAGCGAGGACGAATACGTGGCCGAGTTTGAAGGCCGCCTCAAGGCCCAGTACGCCGCCGCAGGCAAGAAGCCCGACCAGCAGTACGAAGGCAGCATCAAGCAGGCCCATGTGCGCTTCCACATCCTCGACACCAACAAGGATGGCAAGCTGAGCATCGAAGAGGAAATCGATATCGCCAACAAGACCTTCAAGAACGCCGACCGCAACGGCGACGGCGTGGTCAACGCAGCCGACATGGCAGGCCAGTAAGCCATGCAAGCGCGCCATCTGTTTGCTGCGCTTGCCGCGACGTTCAGCCTGAACGCCGCCCAGGCCCACATGCCGTTTCTGCTGCCCAGCGTGTTTGATGTGCAGCCCAAATCCACCCTCAGTGTGGATGCGGGCTTTGCAGAAAAACTGTTCCTGTCCGAAGTCCAATTTGGCGACACGCCATTCAGCATCACCACGCCCTCGGGCACCACGCTGCCCTTTGGCGAGGTGCACCAGTTCAAGACCCGCACAGTGGCGGAGCAAAAACTGCCCGACGAGAAAGGTACCTACCGCCTCTCCAGCGGCCCGCGCCTGGGTGCGATCTTTCGCAGCTGGGAAGTGAATGGCAAAACCACCGTCGTGCGCGACCCCAAGGCCGTCATGCCCGAAGGTGGCGTGATGAAGCTGCACTACCAGTCGCTGTCGGTTTCCGAGGCCTACGTCACCGCCGGTGCGCCCACCCCCATCAAGCCTTACGGCAAGGGGCTGGAGATCGTGCCCAGCACGCACCCCAGCGACGTGTTCGCCACAGAGAAGTTCAACTTTGCGGTGCACTTTGATGGCAAGCCACTGGCAGACCAGAAGGTCAGCATCTACCGCTCAGCGATGGATCTGCAGGGCCAGAACAGCGTGGATGAGCTCAGCACCGATGCGCAAGGCGACATCAGCTGGACCCCGAGCAAGCCAGGCATCTACATGGCCCTGGTGCGCCACCGTGCCCCGGCTCCCGAAGGCGCTGCCGCGCCGACCTATGGCTACAACTACACGCTGACCTTCCGGGTACTGGCGCAGTAGTCTTGGTTCAGGGCTGTGGCACGCGCAGCGCTTGCTCCATCCCGGGCAAGCTCCCTGCGGGTCCACGGCCCGCTTTCCATCGCCCATCACCAGCTGGCATCCGCCCTCCCCGGCGGGCGCTGCGGCGCAAACACTTCGACCAGGTGGTCCACCAAGGCCTTGGTCTTGGCGGGCAGATGGGCTCCGCCATGGAACTGCAAATAGATATCGGCCGGTGGCAGCCGCCATTGCGGCAACACCGGCAGGAGCTGACCCGCACGCAGCAGTGGGCCGACCTCCCACTCCGAGCGCATCAAGATGCCATGCCCCGCCATCGCCCAGGCCGTAGCCGATTCCCCATCGTTGGCACTCAGCGGCCCCCGCACCTTCACGGTTTCTGTCTGCGCGCCATTGCGCAGATGCCAGGTGCCAAACGCCTCGTCGCCCTCGCGGATAAAAAGGCAGGCATGGCGCGTCAGCTCCTGGGGCGACAATGGCGCGCCCCTCTCCTGCAGATAGCGCGGCGAGGCACAGAGCACACGGCGGTTGCGTGCCAGCACCCGGGCCGTCCAGCGGGAATCCGGCATATCGCCCATCCGGACCACCAGGTCAAAACGGTCCTCCAGCAGGTCGGCTGGCCGGTCGCTCAGCTGCAGCTGCAGCTCCACCTCTGGAAAGCGCTGTGCGAATGTTCCCAGCGCTGGCGCAATATGCCGGCGCCCAAAGCCAAAGGTGGCATTGACCCGCAACAGGCCCTGCGGCACGGCGGCGGCTCCGCCAATGGCGCGCTCCAGCGAACCAAGCTCGGAGAGCAGACGCGCACCTTCGACCAGGTAGCGCTCGCCCTCAGGCGTCAGGCTCATGCGGCGGGTGGTTCTTTGCATCAGCCTGGCGCCCAGCCGGGCTTCGAGCGCTGCAAGGCGCTTGCTGACGGCGGGGCCCGTGACACCCAGCTGCTGGGCCGCGCTGCGCATGCTGCCCTCTTTGCTGAGCAGTGCAAAAAAGGCGATGTCAGAAAATCCATCCATTCGTAACTCCAGCGACCGAAAGTCGTGCTCTGCCGCGCATTGTATATTTTCGCCTCAGCTGTGAGACTCGGAGCCATCGCGTACACAGAGCACCCCCCATGCACCGCACCCTTTACCGCAAGCTGGTCGACACCCATACCGTCGCCCAGCTCGACGCGCAGAACGTCTTGCTGTTCTGCGACCTGCACTTGATGAACGAGTACACCAGCCCCCAGGCCTTTGCCGGCCTGGACGCGCAAGGTCGCAGTGTGCTGATGCCGGGCCAGAACATGGCGGTGGTCAGCCACGTGATTCCGACGGACCCGGGCGCCATCCGGGTCATCCGCGATGCCGCGCCAGCCCTCCAGGCCAGCAAGCTGCGCAAGAACTGCGACCAGCACGGCATCCCCTTGTTCGACACCCAGGATGCGCTGCAAGGCATCGAGCATGTGGTGGCGCCTGAGCACGGCATGGTGCGGCCGGGGATGGTGGTCATTTGCGGCGATTCGCACACGACCACCTACGGTGCGCTGGGCGCACTGGGCTTTGGCATCGGTACCTCGGAAGTCGAGCATGTTCTGGCCACGCAGACCTTGGTGTACCGGCTCGCCAAGGACATGCGCATCCAGGTCGATGGCGTGCTGCCGCTGGGCACCAGCGCCAAGGACCTGATCCTGATGGTCATCGGCCATATCGGCGCCCAGGGTGCCCGGGGCCATGTGATCGAGTTCTGCGGCACGGCATTTGACGCCATGTCGATCGAAGCCCGCTTTACCGTGTGCAACATGGCCGTCGAGGCAGGTGCCCGTGGCGCCCTGATTGCGCCCGACCAAAAGGCCGCAGACTACGTGCTGGCGCGCTCCGCAGACCTGAACGGCCCCCTCCGGCAGGCCGCCCTGCAGCACTGGGCCAGCCTGCGCAGCGATGCAGGCGCGGTGTTCGATGTGGAGCACCGTTTTGACGCCAGCGACGTGCCCCCGCATGTGACCTGGGGCACCAGCCCGGACCAGGTCGCGCCCATTGGTGGCGCGGTTCCCGACCCCGAGACACAGGCCGCCGGGCCCGTGCGCCGCAGTACCGAGCAGGCACTGCGCTACACCGGGCTCGCCGCAGGCACCCCGCTCGAAGGCATCGCCATCCAGCATGTGTTTATCGGCTCCTGCACCAACGCCCGCATGGAAGACCTGCGGGCCGTGGCCGAGGTGGTGCGCGGGCGCCAGGTGGCCCAAGGGGTCCGTGCCATGGTGGTGCCGGGCTCCGGCGCGGTCAAGCAGCAGGCAGAAGCAGAAGGCATTGCCAGCCTGCTACTGGAGGCTGGCTTTGAATGGCGCGAGCCGGGCTGCTCCATGTGCCTGGCGATGAACGGCGACATCCTGGCTGACGGGGTGCGCTGCGCCTCCACCACCAACCGCAACTTCGAAGGGCGCCAGGGACGCGGCGCCATCACCCACCTGATGAGCCCTGCCATGGCAGCCGCCGCCGCCATCACCGGCACCATTACCGACGTTCGCCGTCTGGAGACCCGCCATGCGTGAGCAACATATCCTGAGCGGCAAGATGGCGGCCTTGGCCATCGAGAACCTGGACACCGACCAGATCATGCCCAAGCAGTTTCTGCACGGCATCGACAAGGCCGGGCTGGACAAGGGCCTGCTGTACGACCTGCGCTTTGATGCCGCAGGCCACCAGCGCCCGGACTTTGTGCTGAACCAGCCCGAGCGCGCCGATGTCGAGATCCTGGTGGCTGGCGCCAATTTTGGCTGCGGCTCCAGCCGAGAGCATGCCGTCTGGGGGCTGCAGCAGTACGGCATCCAGGCCATCATCGCGCCCAGCTTCGGAGAAATCTTCTACTCCAATGCGATGAACAACCAGCTGCTGCTGGTCATGCTGCCTGAGGCAGACATCGCCCAACTCATGGCCGATGCAGGCAGCCTGGAGACCTCACAGGTCCATATCGACCTGCAGACGCTCCAGGTCAAAAGCCCGAGCGTGGACGCGCGTTTTAGCCTGTCGGAGCGCCACCACCGCATGCAGCTCGAGCGCAGAGACCTGATCGGCATGTCACTGACGTACCAGACAGAGATCACACATTTTGCGCAACGCCACTGGGCGGCCTATCCTTGGCTCCAAGATGTGGCCCTGCGCACCCGCCAACAATTGGGCGCGACGCCACGCGCACAGCCACCGGCCAGCCTTAGAGGAAAAGCCTGATGTTCCAGCGTTTTGACACCCGCGATATAGCCGTCAACGGCACCGTGATTCGTTGCCGCGTCGGGGGCAGCGGCCCCGCGCTGCTGCTGCTGCACGGCCACCCGCAGAGCCATGTGATGTGGCACCGCGTGGCCCCGGCGCTGGCCGAAACATTCAGCGTCGTCTGCGCCGACCTGCGCGGTTATGGCGACTCGGCCCGCCCCGGGGCCAGCCCGCACAATGCCGCCTACAGCAAGCGCACGATGGCCCAGGACATGGCCGATCTGATGACCAGCCTGGGCTTTGCGCAGTTCCGCCTTGCCGCCCATGACCGGGGCGCCCGCGTGGCCCACCGGCTGCTGCTGGACCACCCGGGCCGGGTGACGCGCGCCATGCTGCTCGATATTGCGCCAACCTTGGCCATGTACGAGCAAACCACGGAAGCCTTCGCCAAGGCCTACTGGCACTGGTTCTTTCTGATCCAGCCCGCACCGCTGCCAGAGCGGCTGATTGACGCCGACCCCGCCGCCTATATTCGCGATGTCATGGGACGCCGCCATGCCGGCCTGGCCGCCTTCGCGCCCGAGGCGCTGCAAGAGTACCTGCGCTGCATTGCCATCCCGGGCACCGCCACCGCCATCTGCGAGGACTACCGCGCATCCGCCGGCATCGACCTGGAGCACGATCGCGCCGATAGGGACAAGGGGCACAAGGTGCTGACCCCGCTGCGTGTGCTATGGGGCGAGGAAGGCGCCGTGGGGCGCTGCTTTCCGGTGCTGGACCTGTGGCGCGAGGCCGCCACTGACGTCAGCGGCAAAGCGCTCGACTGCGGCCACTACATTGCCGAAGAGCAGCCGGCACAGTTGCTGGAGGAGATGCGGGAGTTTTTTGCCATCTGATGGGCAGGATGGCGGTGGTCGTTGCGAGGCCCGCTGAGGGTATCAGCGGGCTTTCTTGGGTTTGGCTAGAGCGTTGTTTCAGGCAGCGGTGCCACCAATAGCCTCACCAACAATCGTCGTGTGGCAGACGCTTAAGAAAGATCCAGCCCAGCCTCTCTGAGCCGAGCACGTAGATCATCGACTCCCACAAAGTGGATGGCATTGAGCCCCACACGCCTGGCCGCTTCCACATTACGCAGGCTGTCATCAATGAAGAGGGTGGATCTGGGGCTCAAACCGAATCGTTGGATGGTGAGCTCAAAAATCTCGGCTTGAGGCTTTACCAGTCCCTCGAGACCCGAGACAACGATGCCCTCGAACCAGTTGAGAAAGTCAAACCGCGCTTGCGCGATAGGAAAGGTTTCGGTAGACCAGTTGGTCAGTGCCAGCAAGCGCAGATGGCGCTGCCCAAGCTCCCTCAAAATGTCCACCACATCGTTGTTCGCACCAGGCATCATTTCCTCCCATCGATCGTAGAAGGCACGAATGTTCGCCTCCTGGGACGGATGCCTTTCAATAGCTTCTGCAATGGCTTCACTCCATGGCCTGCCTTGGTCCTGACGTTCGTTCCAATCAGGACTGCACACTTCTGCCAAGAACGCTTCCATACCTGCAACGTCCAGGCCAAAAATCTTTCGGTACAAATGTCTCGGGTCCCATTGGATCAGCACATTGCCGAGGTCAAAAATCACGGTATCTATCAGCGGTCCGTTCATGCAATCGCTCAAAGTAGTAGAACCGCTGCACCTTACACCAAACGATGGATCTTGTTGCCGCTTGCGTAGGTCTTGGTAGCTGATGATCAACGCATTGCGGCTCAGCAGATAACTGCGCTTGATCACAATCCACCCTCGTAGAGCCCCCATTCATGAGCCCCGCTCATGGCGGCATGCGCCCCAAAGGGCTCAATCAAAAGCCGTTCCATCTCTAGCATGCAAGCCATGGATCACCCGGCCGCGCCAGCGGCCCTTCCCTGGAGTTGATATGCAGATAAACGGCTATACAGCCCACACCCCAGGCACGTCTGTGCCCACCCGAATCCCTGACAGAAGCCAGCACTGGGCCCCACAGGAGGCCGCATGAGCAAACACCTGATCGCAGCAGGCGCCTCCATGCTGATCAGCAGCAGCATCGCGCAGGCCCAGGGCATCCATATCAGCCCGGCTGGCACACCGGCCACGATGATCGGCGCGGCGCAGAACTTCAGCGGCCATGTGGCCGTTGACATCAAGGCCGCGGGCGACAGCGCGCAGCATGGCAGCGTGGGCATGGTGGACTTTGCACCGGGCGCACGCACCGCTTGGCACACCCACCCTGTGGGGCAGCTGCTGGTGGTCACCGATGGAAAAGGCTGGATACAGCAGGACGGCCAGCCCCGGCAGAACATCCAGGCCGGTGATGTCGTCTGGATCGATGCCGATGTGCGCCACTGGCATGGGGCTGCCGCCACCACCGGCATGCGCCATATGGCGGTGACCTATCTCAAGAACGGCAAGAACGCCGACTGGAAGGAGCTCGCCAGCGATGCGCAATACAACCCCCGCTAAATACCTGCAGCAGCTGCTGTGCGCCACCGGGCTAGTGGTAATGGCGGGTGACTCTGCGGCACAAAGCACGGCCACCCGCCCGGCAGCCGCGAGCGCACAGGCCTGCACGGCCAACGGCAAAGCCCAAGCACCGTCGCAGGTGCTGAGTGCCCAGCAGCAGGCCATCCTGCCGATCGCAGCATTTGCGGCCGCAGGCGACATGGAGCGGCTGACGCCCAGCCTGCAGGCCGGGCTGGAGGCCGGCCTGACTATCAGCGATATTCGCGAAGTCCTCGTACAGCTGTACGCCTATGCCGGCTTTCCGCGCAGCCTCAATGCGCTGAGCGCCTTTATGCAGCTGCTGCAGCAGCGCGAAAAAAGCGGCATGGTCGATGCACCCGGCTGCCCACCCAGCAGCGCCATTGCGCAAGGCGATGCGCTGCGCGCTGCCGGCCGCGCCAACCAGACCCAGTTGGCGGGCGCGCCCGTGCAAGGGCCCTTGTTTGACTTTGCGCCTGCGATTGGCGAGTACCTGCAGTCGCACCTGTTTGGCGCCATCTTTGAGCGCGACAACCTCGACTGGCACAGCCGCGAGCTGGCCACCGTCGGCATGCTGTCGGCGCTGCCGGGAGCCGAGGCGCAGCTGCAATCGCATATGCGCATCAGCCTGAATGCCGGGCTGAGCGCCGCCCAGCTGCAGCAGGCGGTGGAGCTGCTGGACAGCCGCGTGGGCAGCGCCAACGGCCAGCGTGCCCGCGCGACCCTGGCCAACACCTTGGGCGCGTTGGCTGGCCAGACGCGTTAAAGCGCTAGCCTTTGCTGGGCTCGCCCTGCACCTGGCCCCAGCCCCCGCCCAGCGCCTTGTACAAGGCCACGCTGGCGCGCAGGCGCTCCTGGTGCAGCTGCACCGCCAGGTCCTGCGCCTGGTACAGCGAGCGCTGCGTGTCGAGCAGTACCAGCTGGGTCTCGGCGCCAGCGCGGTAGCGGGCCTCGGCCAGCGCCAGCGCCTTGCGGGCCTGGCGCAGTTCTTCCTCCTGCGCCAGCGCCTGCTGCTGCACACCGGCCACGGCGTTCAGGGCGGTCTGCACATCGCTGAAGGCCTGGACGATGCTCTGGCGGTAGGCCAGCAGCAGCTCCTCGCGCTGGGCGATCACCAGGTCGCGGTTGGCGGCCAGGCGGCCGGCATCAAAAATGGGCGCTGCCAGGCCAGCGGCCAGCGAGTACAGCGGGTTGTCCAGCACGCGGTGCAGCTGCCGGCCTTGCGCGCCCAGCTCGGCGGTCAAGGTCAGGCGGGGCAGCATGGCGGCGCGTGCGGCCTCCAGGTTGGCATCGGCCGCCTGCAAGCGGGCCTCGGCGCGGGCAATGTCGGGCCGGCGGGTAACCAGCTCGATGGGCTCGCCCTGGTCGATGCGGGGCACCTGCAAGGCCAGCACACTGCTTTGGCTGACGACAGGGCCTTGCGCCTGGCCTAGCAGCAAGGCCAGGCTGCGCTGGGCATCGGCCTGCTGCTGGTCCAGCGCCGCCAGCGCCCGGCGCTGCGCCGCCACCAGGCCGCGCTGCTGCGCCAGTTCCAGCAATGTGGCCGCGCCAAAACTGGCCTTGGATTCGACCAGCGCCAGCAGGCGCTCGGCGGTTTGCAGATTGCGCTGGGCAATCTCGCCGCGCTCACGCAGGCCCACATTCAGCAGCCAGGCATCTGCGACTGCGGCGGTAACCGACAGCCGCACCGTGTCGTGGTCAAAACTGCTGGCGCGCAGCGCAGCGCCTGCCGCATCGCGCTGCGACTGCAGGCGGCCCCAGAGGTCGAGCTCATAGCTGGCGGCCAGGCCGACAGACAGGTTGCGGCCCGTCGTCTCGGCGTGGCCCCCCAACCGGCCCTGGTGCCCGGCCTGCGCCGAAGCATTCACCGTGGGCAACAGCTCGGCCCCGGCATAGCGGGCGCTGGCTTGCGCCTGCTGCACCCTGGCCATGGCGGCGGCCACATCCAGGCTGTGCTGCTGGGCATCGGCCACCAGCGCATCGAGCTCCGCGCTGCCAAAGCTGCGCCACCAGCCCTGGCTGACGGCATCGCCTTGGGCAGCGTCACCGCGCTGCCATTGGGCCGGCACATCCAGGGCTTGCAACTGCGACTGCTGCACCTGATGCACCTGCGTGGGCGCCGACACACAGCCGGCCAGCACCAGGGCCGCTGCCAGCGCGCTGGCGATTGGGAAGATCTGCATACTCACTCTCCTGCCAGGGCCCGTACCGGGTCCAGGCGCGCGGCCGTCTTGGCCGGCATATAACCAAACACCAGACCGGTGACCACCGCGCAGGCAAAGGCACCGGCCATGGCCCGGATGGAAAACACCACCGGCACACCGGCCAGCACCAGCACGGCGCCTACCAAGGCGCCCACCACCAGGCCCACGGTGCCACCGGACAGGGTCACCAGGCTGGCCTCGGTCAAGAACTGGCGCAGGATATCGCTCTGGCGCGCACCCACTGCCATACGGATACCGATCTCCCGCGTGCGCTCGCGCACCGTCATCAGCATCACATTCATCACGCCAATGCCGCCCACCACCAGCGACACCGCTGCAATCAGCCCCAGCATCACCGCCATGCTCTGGCGCGTGGCCGCCTCGGCCTGGATGCGCGCGGCCGCATTGCCGATGCCAAAGTCCTCGCGGCCGCCGTGCCGCGCCAGCAGCACGCGGTGGATGGCCGCCTCGGCCTCGTTGACCACCTCGGAGGACATGGCCTCGACCACCACATAGTCCGGCTGGGTCTGCGCCTGGTAGACGCGCGCCCGGCCCGATTGGTAGGGGATAAAGACCATGTCGTCATAGTCCTGCGCCCCCGAATCCGCCCCGCGCTCGCTCATCACGCCAATCACCTCGAAGGCCGAGGTGCCGATGATCAGCTGCCGCCCCAGTGGGTTGGGCGTGTCGGGGAAGAAGTGCTTGTGCGCCTTGTGGCCCAGCACCACCAGGGGCGCCAGATCGCGGTCCTCGGTGTCCGTGTAGTAGCGGCCCAGCTTGGGCTTCCAGTGGTGCACCAGCGGCATCTCTTGGCTGGCAGCAAACACATAGACCTGCTTGTCCGCATTGCCATAGCGCACGGTGACCGGGTCGCCAATCACCGGCATCACGCGCCGTATCTCGGGCAGCTCGCGCAAGGCGGCCAGGTCTTCCTCTGTTATCTGGCCGGCCGGCCCACCGGTCGCTGGCGGCTTGCTGCCCATGTAGAGAATCGCCGTGCCCATGGTGCCCATCTGCTCGACCACCTTGCGCCGAGCACCTTCGCCAATGGCCAGCATCACGATCACCGAGACCACGCCGATCACAATGCCCAGCAAGGTCAGGCTGGTGCGCACGCGGTTCATGCTCATGCCCCTCCAGGCCGAGCGCGCAGCCTCCAGCAGCTCGGCGACCAGCGGCGCGGCCGAGGCACTGCCGCCCTGGGGCACCGGCGCCAGCTGCATGCGGGTGCCCTCGCCTGTGCGCGCACTTGCAGTTGCACTTGCGGCGGCCGACGCTGCTTCGGGCTGGCTGGCACTGTCACCCACGATACGCCCATCGCTGATCTCGATGACTCTTTGCGCCTGCGCCGCCACATCGCGGTCGTGTGTGATCAGGATGATGGTGTGGCCAGCAGCGGCCAGCTCGCGCAGCAGTGCCATCACCTCGGCGCCGCTGTGCGAATCAAGCGCGCCGGTGGGCTCGTCGGCCAGGATGATATGGCCGCCATTCATCAGCGCGCGCGCAATCGACACGCGCTGCTGCTGCCCGCCCGAGAGCTGGTTGGGCCGGTTGCCCAGGCGCTCGCCCAGGCCCAGGCGCTGCAGCAGCGCCTGCGCGCGCTGCACCCGCTCCCCCTTGGGCAGGCCGGAGTAAATCGCCGGCATCTCCACGTTCTCACTGGCGCTTTCGCTGGCAATCAGGTGGTAGCCCTGGAAGACAAAGCCAAAGGCCTCGCGCCGCAGCCAGGCCAGCGCGTCCGAGTCGAACTGCGCCACATCCTGGCCCTGGAAGTGGTAACTGCCGCCGCTGGGCCGGTCCAGGCAGCCGAGGATGTTCATCAACGTGGACTTGCCCGAGCCCGAGCTGCCTACGATGGCGACAAACTCGCCCGCGTCGATCTCCAGATCGATACCATGCAGCACGGTCACCAGCGGCTGGCCGCTGGCAGGGTCGCCATAGTGTTTGCGAATGCCGCGCAGTGCGATCAGTGGCTGCTGGGGGTCAACCGCCTCGCTCACCATTGCAGCCACCTGGGGCCCCGCTCCAGCGCGGTCTCGCCGATGACGACCTTCTCACCTTCGGCCAGGCCCTCGAGCACCTCCACCTGGTGGCGGCTGCGTATGCCCAGCTCCACGCTGCGCGTCTGGGGCTGGCCATCGGCATCCAGCACCCGGGCTACATGGGTGCCTTCGCGGGCCTTGTCTTCTTCCACCGCCGTCAGCGCCACGGCCAGCGCCTGGCTGGCACTGGCGCTGACAAACACCACTTGCGCCGTCATCTGCGGCATCAGCTCGGCGTCCTCATTGCCCACATCAAACAGCACGGTATAGGCCACGGCCTTGGTGGCGGGTGCCGGCGTTTGCGCATTGCCGGCCGGCTGGGCCTGGCTGGCGGCGGGCGCGGGCAGCACCTGGCGCACCTCGCCCTTCCAGCGCCGGGGCTTGGTCTGGCCAGCGCCCCCCAAGGTGGTGAAGTAGACCGGCATGCCCTCTTTGACACGGCGCACATCGGCCTCGGACACCTCGGTCCAGACCGTCATCGCCGACAGATCGGCAATGCGCAGGATATTGGGCGTCTGGTAGGTCGCGTTCAGCGTCTGGCCTTCGCGCGCCTCGACCGACACCACGGTGCCCGCCATCGGTGCATAGATGCGGGTGTAGCCCAGGCGCGCCTCGTCGGCCTTGAGCGATGCCTGGGTCTGGCTGATCTGGGCCTTGAGGTGATCCATGCGCGCCACGGCCATCGCCAGGTTGGCCTGGGCGGTCTGCAGGTCTTCCTCGCGCGTGGCCTCGTGCGCGCTCAGCTGCTGCTGGCGCTGCAGCTGCTGGCCCGCCAGCCGGTGCTGGGCCTGTTGCTCGGCCAGTTGGGCGCGCAGCCCCGCCAGGGATGCACGGCCCGCATCCACCGTCGCACGCTGCACGCTGGGGTCAATCTCCACCAGCAGATCGCCCTTGGCCACCTCGGCACCGGGCTGCACGCGCAGCTTCAGGATCTGGCCCGATACCTGGGCACCCACATCCACATAGCTGCGCGGCTGCAAGGTGCCAATCGCCGTCACCGTGGCCTCGATATCCTGGCGCGCCACCGGCTCGCTCTGGTAGGCCATCGCCGGGCGGCCCGACCACCACAGCAGCGCCGCTGCCACCACCGCCGCAGCAGCGACTGCTGCCACTCCCACACGCGAGACCTTCATGAGATGTCTCCCTCAGCCACGCCCAGCCATTGCTTCTGCACACCCATCATTTCTTCCCCCACCATAGCTCCCTCACTTAGAGTCACTAACACAACCCTTGATACGTCGTTACCAAACCTTGTCGTACGTCTGTACTGCCTGCGGCTTGGCGCCTAGTCTCAACCGCAAACCTTCGGTTTGCTGGGCCGTGCTAGCGACTCTCATTCATCAGCAAGCCATCAGGCCCACCGCCACATCAAACCCAACAAGGCCAGCGGCGCCAGCGCAGCCGCTGCACGCGCCGCCCAGCGCGGCGCAGCCGCAATCCACAGCACGGCAACCAAGGCGCCGGCCGATATCCAACCCAGCCAGGCGACCACGCCCACGGTGGCACCCCAGCCGCCCACGCTGGGCAGCACGGCGGCCGCCAGCAGCAAGCTGCCCAGCAGGCGCAGCAGCTGGCTGCGCCGCCGTGGTATTTCTCGCTCGCCCGTCAACTGCTCATGGTGGCGTCCCATCGCAAAGGCCAGGGCCGTCATGCCGGCAAAGGCCAGCGCCAATGCATACGCGGATGCTTGCCAACTGTTCATGCGCCCACCTGTACCTTGTTGGCGGTTGAAGATGCCGCCTTGCCCGCCACCAGCGCGCGGCGCCGCCACAGCACGCGGCAGGCCCAGACGGCGGCCAGGCCAAAGGCCCAGGCGCCCAGCTCCACGCCGGCGCTTTCCCAATCGCCGCGCATCAGCTGCGCGGGCCAGTGGTCGCCCACGGTCACCGCATTCAGCACCGGCAGCAGCAGGCACAGCGCAGCGAGCAGCGCCATCTGCTCCAGCCAGGCCTTGGCCGGGGCGCGCAGCAGGCTATGCAGCAACGCGGCCAACCACAGGCCAAAGAAGACACCCAGCTCCCACTGCGCGCGCTGAGGCAGCTCCAGCGGCAGCAGGCGGTTGGCCCAGAGGTAGCCAATACAGGCGACGCCCAGGCCGACAATGGCCGCCACATTCAGGCCCTCGATCAAGCGGTAGACGGCGGCCGTGGCGCTGCCAAACTCGCCCATGTGCTTGCTGCGGCGTTTGACGACAAACAGGATGGCGCCGGTGGCCATCATCGCAGTGCCCGCCAGGCCGCAGACAAAGTACAGCCACTTCATCACCCAGCCACCAAACTTGACCATGTGCAGCCCGCCCATCACCGACTGGGCGAGCGATGCGCCGCCGCCTTCGGCCTCGCCGGGCATGCGCAGCTGCAGCAGCTCGCCGCTGGCGGCCGAGAACATGGCCATGCCGGTATTGGGGCTCAGGCGCTTGTCGGCGTCGGCATCGCTGTTCCAGCCATAGATGCCCACGCGCGCAGCCGCATCCCCCGGGTGGTTCACGACCACGGCGCGCACAGGCTGGCCGATCAGCGCCTGGCCGCGTGCGGCAAAGCTCTCCAGATCGGGCACCGCCATGGCCTCGCCCGAGCGCGGCGGCTTGCCGGGCTCGCCCAGCTCGGCCGCAAAGGTCTGGACGGCGCCGGGCGCGGTACCGTACTGGCTCCAGATGCCAGCGGGCATAAAGGTCAGGGCCGATATCGCAATGCCGGTGTAGGCTATCATCAGCTGGAAAGGCAGGGTCAATACCGCCACGGCATTGTGCGCATCCAGCCAGCTGCGCTGGCCCTTGCGGCTGCGGAAGGTGAAGAAGTCCTGAAAAATGCGCTTGTGCGTGACCACGCCACTGATGAGCGCCACCAGCATGGCCATGCCGGCAACACCGACCACCCACAGCCCGGCCTGGCCGGCATGCAGCTCGTAGTGGAAATGCACAAAATGCTCGCCACCCATCGTGGCCCGCATCGCGCCATGGTGGTGCTCGTCCAAAGGCTGGCCGGTGCGGGTGTCCAGCTCGGCATCGGCGTACTGGCGCTGCTGGTCAAACCAGTAGACCTTCAGGTCGCCACCGCCCTTGGCATCGGTCGGCCAGATCTCCCACATCTCGGCGCCCTGGTGGTGCTTTTCCATAAAGGCCGCGCCCCAGGCCAGGCGCTGGCCCCGGCTGGAGGCCTGGCCGGCGGCCTCGGCAGCCGCCTGCTCGGCCTCATGCGCCGCTTCTTCGGCATGGTGCTCAGGCGTCATCCAGTGGCCAATGGCCTCCTGGAACACCGCCAGGGTGCCGGTCAAAAACACCGCATACAGCAGCCAGGAGAACCACAGCCCGCACCAGGTGTGCAGCCAGGCCTGCGCCTGGCGAAACCCGCCCCGCCCTGCGCCGCTGCCCGGCCGCTTGTCGATCACGGTCTTGCCCATGTCAGCGCCCCAACACCAAAGCGCCCGCTGCCAGCAGCAGCGCGGGCAGCGCAATCCCTAGCCAGACCTTGCCCGGCGAGACCGGCGAGAACGCCCACACCGCCGCCAGCGCATGCAGCGCAAAGCTCCACTGCATGCCGGCCAGCACGGCCTCGGCCCGGGCAGCGGGCAGCACGGCCGCCAAAAAGACGGCCAAGGCGCTCGCCAGCAGGTAGCCGCCGAACACGGCGGCCAGCAAGCGGCTCAGGACAGACAGGCCCGGGTGGGCGCTGGGGGCGTTAGGAATGGGGTTCATGGATAGGGGCATCGTGGTGGTTGCGGGATAAACAATTTTTTAAGTCGCCAATGGGCCTTTTCAGGCCCCTCCTCTTACATGACAAACGAGATGCGAAAAAGGGCCAGCTGGTTTGTAAGCACCTGTCGAGGATCCACCCGCCTGTGGCAGCGGGTGGGCCCTCAAACGGTACGGGTTCAAGCCAGTGGCCCAGCGGCTTTTTGTTTAGAAGGTCCCCCGCAAGGTCAGCATCGCGCTGCGCGGGCTGCCGTAGTAGTTGCTGCCGCTCGCATAACCCACCGACTGGTAGTAGGTCTTGTCGAACAGGTTGTTGAGGTTCAAGGTCACGGTCCAGCGCGGGTCGACCCGGTACTGCAGCATCGCATTCCACACGGCGTAGCCGCCTTGGCTGAAGTCGTAGTTGCGCACCGGGTTCCAGTCCGCGTCGTACAAGGTGTCTTTCACATAGTGCTTGCTCTGGATGTGGGCGCTGGTCCCCACGCGCCAGGCAGACAGCTCACCCGGCAAGGTATACGCCGTACTCAGCTTGAGCAGATGGCGCGGCGTGATGCTGCTGAAAGGCGCACCCTCGGTCTCATCGCGGGTGGAAACATAGGTGTAGCCCGCAGACGCCTGCCAGCCCGGACGCAGCTCGCCGCCCACCTCCACATCAAAGCCCCGGCTGGTGACCCGGCCCTGTGGCAGGTAGCAGCAGTTGCCCGACCATTCCTCGTGGTTGTTGGGGTAGCGCGTGTCAAGCACGGCCGTGCCGCTGCGCTCCACATGGAAGAGGCTGAAGGTCGCGTTGAGCTTGCCCTCCATCAGCTCGCCCTTGAGGCCCGCCTCATAGCTTTTGCCCTTGACAGGCGCCAGCGAATCGCCGGGCGGCGGGCCGGACTTGGACAAGGCCTGCGGCTTGAGGATGGACGCATAGCTCAGGTAGGCAGACCACTGGCCATTGAGGTCATAGATCACACCGCCATAGGGGCTGAACTTGCCAGGCTCGCTGAAGCGGCTGCCCGATGCCAGCTCCCAATTGCCGGCCGCATCCATAGCCTCATACACCTGGTTGAACTTGTACTTGGCGTAGCGCCCACCCAGGATGACATGCAGCCGGTCCGTGGGGTGCAGGCGCAGCACGCCATAGCCGCCCAGCTGCTTTTGGCCCCAGGGGTTGTAGCGGCGCGAGACCGGGCCAGCCGCCGCCGGCTGCCAATAACCGGGGTTGAACACATCAATGGGTACGACGCCCGAGGGGTCACTGGAGTAGCCCACATTCCAGAAGCTCTCCACGCTTTGGCGGTCCACACCCAGCACCAGCTCATGCGTGCGGCCCAGCAGCGAGAAGTTGCCCGACAGGCTGGCATCGGCCACCGTCTGGGTGTTCTTGTACAGATAGTGGCCGCCGCCGTTCCAGGTCACGCCAGTGCCAGTTTCTCGGTCCAGCGCGCCATAGCCAAAGGCGGTGGTGCCGTCATAGTCCGAGGTGCTGCGCGTCACATTCAGCTTGGCGCGCCAGTTCGGGTTCAGCCGGTGTTCCAGCGCGGCAAACAGCTCATTTTTCTGGGTGCGGCCCGTGGCCCAGGGCTGGGTCAGGCTGGTGTGGCGCGGCAGGCCAATGTCGCTGCCATCGCTGTAGCGCGGCACATCGCCCCCGCCCTCGCCGCGCGTGCGGGTATTGGCGCGGCTCATGCCGGCGGTCAGCAAGGTGTCGGGCGTCAGATCGGCCTCGATGATGGCGTAGAACTGGGGCGAGCGCTTGTGCTTGATGTCGATGTAGGAGTCGCTGTCGATATAGGACAGCACCGCACGGCCCCGCACCCGGCCGTCGAGCGCCAGCGGACCGGTCACATCGAGCATGCTGCGGTAGTTGCTCCAGCTGCCCAGCGACTGCTGCACCGTGACGCGCGGTTCGGCCAAAGGCTTTTTGCGCACCACATTGATGATGCCGCCCGGATCACCCACGCCGCCCAGCAGGCCGGAGGCCCCCCGCATCACCTCGACCCGGTCATAGAAGTCCATGTTCTGGGTGGCACTGTAGGTATAGCTGGCAATGTTCAGCGGCGCGCCGCCGTCCACCTGCATGCTGTCGATCTGAAAGCCCCGCGAGAAGAAATTGGTCGACTCGAAATTGGTCAGCGACGTCGTGATGCCCGGCGTGGCGGCCAGCGCATCGCGCACC
Organism: Comamonas sp. MYb69; assembly: GCF_037479315.1. Lineage (NCBI taxonomy): Bacteria > Pseudomonadati > Pseudomonadota > Betaproteobacteria > Burkholderiales > Comamonadaceae > Comamonas > Comamonas sp. MYb69. The sequence continues at coordinate 98,300 of NZ_JBBGZG010000016.1, read as the reverse complement.
TCGGTCAGGCGGCGGTCATCGAGCTGCGCACGCGTGACCACCGATACCGACTGCGGAATCTCGCGGAAAGCCAGGTCGGATTTGGAGGCGATGCTGGTGACCCGGCTGGTGTAGGAGCCCGTGTCCTCGGTGGTGCCATCCACCGCGCGGCGGGCCTGCACCCGCACCTCGGCCAAGGTGCTCTCGCGCGTGGGCGCCGTCTCTACCGTCAAGGTGCCATCCTGCATGCGGCCATGCAGACCGCTGTTCTTGAGCAGCATGTCCAGCGCCTCGCGCAGCGGCAACTGGCCGTGCAGGGCCGGGGCCTGGCGGCCGGCGGCCAGCTCGGGCGCAAACACCAGCTGCAGGCCCGCCTGGCGGGCAAACTGGTCCAGCGCAGCGGCCAGCGGCTGGGCCGCCATGTCAAAGCGCAGGGTCTGGGCGGGGCTGCTGGCTTGTGCCAGCGCGCCCTGCAGCGGCAGCGCCAGGCCCAGCAAGAGCACGGCATGGGCCAGCGGCGAGCGCCGGGCACGGAAAAGCAATGAAGGCATGAAAATCGTCCTTGTGATGAGGGGGTGAAAGCAAACGCTCACCACAAGGACGACCGGGCCAGAAAGTTCCTGAAAAATAATTCGATCGCGGCTGCCGCAGCCCGCATAGTGCAGTGCCATAGCGTGCGCTGCTCCCTCAAGACCGGCTGCGGCGGCTGAGCAGCAGGCTGCCATCGCTTTGCTGCTGCACCTGCACCGGCAAGGCCCGGGGCAGTGCCTGTATCCAGGCCTGGGCCTCGCCAATGCGCACCCGGCCACTGAGCGGCAGCCGCGCCGCATCGGGCGTGGCCACGATTGCATACGGCGCATAGCGCGCCAACCGTTCCAGCGCCTGGCCCAGGGTGGCATGCTTGAACACCAGCTCACCATGGCGCCAGGAGGCGGCCGACTCCAGGGGCGACAGCTCGGGGCCGCGGTCGCCCGCCGCCCACTGCAGCGCTTGGCCGGCCTCCAGCGTATGTACAAAGCCATCATCCTGCGCCGTTGGGGAGGCATCGCCATCGGCCATCGGCTCCACACGCACCCGGCCGGATTCGACCTGCACGCTGACCCGGCTGGGCCCCCGGCCCATCGGCGTGATCTCCACGCCAAAGCGCGTACCCAGCACGGTGATGCGCAGGCCGGCCGCCTGCACCTCGAACGGCAGGTTCTCCTCACGCGCCACCTCAAAAAAGGCGGCGCCCTGCAGCAGCTGCACCGATCGGCGCGCCGCAAAATACTGCAGCTGCGCCTGGCTGAGCGCATCGAGCAGCAGGCTGGAGCCATCGGGCAGCGCATGGCGCACCTGCTGGCCGCGTGGGCTGCTCCAGCTGGCCTGCCACTGCACATGCTGCTGGCGGTACAGCTGCCACTGCTGCCAGCCCAAATGACCGCCCAGGCCCACACCGGCAACACCCAGCAGCGCGGCCAGGCTGCGGCGCCGGCCGGCACGCCGGGCGCTGCCCAGGTGGTTGCCGCGCCAGCGCTGCAAGGCGTCTTCGACACAGGAACTGGCCTGGATCAGATCGCGTTCGATGGTATTCAGCGATACGCCCAGCCGCTCGGCAATCAGCGGCTGCTTGTCGCCATGGATGCGGTGGGCCACAAAGGCGGCGCGGCTGCGCTCGGGCAGGCCGGCCAATGCCGTCTCCAGCACCGCCAGCGCCTGGCGGTACATGACGGAATCGGCCACATCCGGCGCATGGCTGGGCGCCAGCTGCTCCTGCAATACGGCGCCTTCTACATAGCGGCCATGGCGCTGGCGGCGGCGGTGCGCATCCAGCGCCATATGCTGGGTCATCACCGCCAGGTAGGCTGTCGTGTCATCGGGCTGGTCGCCAGCGGCCTCGGCCTGGCCACTGGCCTGCGCATGTTCGGCCAGTTTGAGCCAGGCCTCATGCACCAGCTCACCCGCCTCGTCGCGGCTGCCGGTGCTGCGCGTCGCCACCCGCACCAGATCGGCATAGGCCCGGTCAAAGCCGGTCAATAGCGCGCGGGTGAAGGAGGCAGACAATTCCATGGGGCTGGATCATAAGCCATGTAAAGAGAATCATTCTCAATAGCCATACTGATTTTCTGTCCTCTGCCCCAGGAACGCGCTTTTCTGCCTTCGAGGGCTTAGAAGTAGTACTTGAAGCTCAGCGTCGCCTCGCGGTCCACACCGCGGAAGATGCCCGCGTAGTAGGTCTTGTTGAAGAGGTTGTTGACGTTGAGCGCCACGCGGTACTGGGGTGTTTCATAGGCCAGCGCCAGATCGGCCACGGTCACCGAATCGTTGTAGTTCAGGCTGCCATTGGAGGCCAGGTTATAGGGCGAGCGGCCCTTGTAGCGCAGGCCAGCACCCACCATCACGCCCGGCAGGCTGCGCGGGCGGTAGTCCAGCCAGAGGCTGGCCATGTGGCGGGAGGTCTGCAAGGTTTGCCGGCCGATCTCTGCCGGACGGTTGCTTTGGGTGGTGCGCGGGTCCAGGTAGGTGTAGCCAAGCATGCCCTGCACCTCAGGCGTGAGGGCCATCTGCGCTTCCAGCTCGAAGCCGGTCGAGCGCACCTCGCCGGTCTGCACGCTAAAGCGCGGGTGGTCCGGGTCCTGGGTGGTCACATTGGTCTGGCGCAGGTCAAACACCGAGGCGGTGACCACGCTCTTGCTGCCGGGCGGCTGGTACTTGATACCGACCTCGTACTGCTTGCCCTTGCGCGGCGCAAAGGCGCTGCCATCAAAGGCCAGGCCGGTGGTTGGATCGAACGATGTCGCGTAGCTGGCATACGGCGCCAGACCATAGGCCATCTGGTAGAGCAGGCCAACGCTGCCGCTGGTGGCGTTGTCGCGCATGCGTGGCTGGCTACTGCTGTTTTGCGTGGTGCGGGCCGCATCATGGCGCAGGCTGAGGTTGGCAATCCAGGGCCCGCGCTTGAACTGGTTGAGCGTGTAGATGCCGGTCTGGCGCAGGTCGCTGTTGCTGTCTTCGAGCTCAGGCACCGCAATCGACTGGCCATAGATGGGCGCGCTCAGGCTGAGGTTGGGCACATCCCAGCCAAAGCCCAGACCGCCACGCTCCTTGTACTGGGTGATATCCACGCCCCAGGCCATGCGGTGCTCCACATCGCCCCAGCGCAGGTCCTTCTGCGCCCGGGTGTCCATCGCCAGGGTCTTGCCCTTGGTGCGCTGTGCCAGGCTGGCGCGGGTGATGCTGTCGCCATCGGCCAGCACATCCATCGCATAGATGTGGCGGTAGTCGATGTCGATCGTGGAGTAGCGCAGGTTTTGCGTGAAGGTCCAGCCGTTGTCGGTCTGGTGCGAGAACGCATAGCCCAGCGAGCGGGTGTCGCGGTCAAAGCGGTCAAAGGCCGGGTCGCCTGCCGTCAGCTTGGGCGACAGCTGCTTGATCTGCGGATAGCTGAACAGGCTGGGCCACCAGGGCTTGGGCGTGCTGCGCTCGCGTGAGTAATTGGCCAGCACCGTCAGCTGGGTCTGGTTGGAGATATTCCACAGCAGCGATGGCGCAATGGCCAGGCGGTCGTCGCGCGATCCGATAGCGCGGCCATCGCTGTCGCGCCCTTTGAGGTTAAGGCGGTAGAGCAGCTTGCCATCGGTATCGAGCGCGCCGCCCAGGTCGGCGCTGAGCTGGGTGCGGTGGTAGCGCCCGTACGAGGCGCCCACGCTGTTGACATGGTCCGCCTGGGGCCGCTTGGACAGCACATGGATGACGCCGCCGGGCCGGCCCTGGCCAAACAGCATGGATGCGGGGCCCTTGATGACCTCCAGGCTCTCGATCTCGTCGATCTCATCGTTCCAGGAGCCATAGGTGCCGGCGGCAAACTGCCGCAGCCCATCCTTGTAGTACGAGCTGCCATCGCTGAAGCCCCGGATGATGGCGCCCGTCATGCGCACATCGGCGCCCGTCACCTCGGTGGCCACGCCGGGTGTATAGGACAGTGCCTGCTCAATGCTCTTGGGCGCCTGGGCCTGCAGCTGCGCCTGGCTCACGACCGAGATGCTGCGCGGCGTCTCCATCAGGCTGGTGCCCAGCTTGGTGGCAGACACGGGGCCGGGGCTGGCATAGCCCTGCTGCGCCTGGCCGCGCTGCGAGGTGACGGTGACCGCTGGCAAGGTGGTGTCACCCGCCTGGCCGGCGCTGGCCGGTGCCACGGCCGGGCGCGGCGCGGCTTGCAAAATATAAGCCCCGTCAGCCGTGCGCTGCAGCGCCAGGCCGGTGCCGGCCAGCAGGCGCTGCAGGGCCTCATCCGGCGCATAGCTGCCCTGCAGGCCCGCGCTGCGCAAGCCCTGGACCTGCGCTTGCGTGAAGGACAGCAGCAGGCCCGATTCGCGCCCAAAGCGGTTGAGCGCATCTTCGAGTGCGCCGGCCGGGATCTGGTAGCTGCGGCTGGCTCCCACGGCCTGCGATGCTGCTGGTTGCTGGGCATGGCTACTGGCCATGCCGGCACAGGCCAGCGCCAGCACCAGGCTGCGGCAGGCCCAGGCATGGGTTGCGGAAGAAGCGTTAAACAACGGCAGCCTGGCAGCGGCACGCGGGTGGACAGAAGACTTGGCCATGGTGATCACAAAGAAAAGAGGACGGGTGGCAGGAGCGCCGTGCAAGACGGCGCCATGCCGCTTTCCTTTGACATGTCCCGCGAGAACCTAAAACAGACCAGGGTGGCCAAAAAATTCTTCAAAATTCTTTGCCCTGCCTTCGATCTGTCTCAGCCAGCCCTCTCCACCACCACCTCGCGCTGGCCCCACCAGCGCACCAGGCTGCGCACCCGCAGGCCCGGCAGGGCGTCAAGCGTGGCCAACACCCGTGCCACATCGGCCAGCGGGTAGCTGCCCGACATGCGCAGCGCCGCCACCGCCGGGTCGCAGACCAGGCGCTCCACGCTATAGGGCTGCAGCGCCGCCAGCATGTCGGCCAGCGGCATGCCGCGTGCGACCAGCATGCCGTCGGTCCAGGCCAGGCTGTCTTCAACCACCGCTTGCGGCGTAGATACCGACGCGGCTTGCAGCACGGCGCTAAAGCCGGCTTGCAGCACGGGACCGGCCCCGGCACTGTGGGCGGGGGTCAGCCGCACGGCGCCATCAAACACGCTGACCAGGCTGCCCCCACCCGCCAGGCTGCGCAGCGAAAAGCGGGTGCCCAAGGCCTGCGCCAGTCCTTCGCGTGTCTGCACGACAAAGTCGCGCGCAGGTTGTTGGTGATCGGCTGCCGTGGTGATCAGCACCTCGCCCTCCAGCAGCTGCAGGCGGCGCAGGCCTGCGCTGTAGTCGATGTTCAAGGCCGTTGCGCCGTTCAGCACGATTTGGGTGCCGTCTTCCAGACGCATGCGCTTGCGCTCGGCACGGGCCGTGCGCACATCGGCGCTCCAGCGCCGCCAAGGCAGCTGCTGCTCGGCCTGCCAGACAAGGCCCGCACCAAACACCAGCAACGCCAAGGTCTGCACCACCTGGCGGCGGCGGGCAGAGCCCCGGGGCGCCAAGGCCGCCCGCGCCACCTCGGCCGCGCCGCTGCTGCCAGGCGCCGCCAGTGCGCTGAGTTTGCCGCTGACCTGGGCCAGCTGTTGCCAGGCTTTTTCATGCAAGGGGTCGGCATCGCGCCAGGCCAGCCAGGCCTGGTGCTGGCCCTCGCTCAGCGCGCCCTCTTGCTGCTGCAGCCACCACTCCACCGCGCTACGCGCTACCTCGGGCGGTATGGCCAAGGCGCCGGGGCCCGTCATGTCGCCACCGCAAAAAAGCAACGCATGCCCGCCTGCAGCAGGTAGCGCTTGACGGTGGTGATCGACACGCCCAGCGCCTGTGCAATCTCGGCCTGCTTCATGCCATCGAGCTGGGCCATCAAGAACGCCCGGCGCACGGGGACCGGCAGGCCATCGAGCAGGCGGTCGATCTCGTCGAGCGCCTCCAAGAGCAGCGCCCGCTCTTCGGGCGAGATGGCCGTGGCCTGCGGCACCTGGGCCAGCGCCTCCAGGTAGGCGCGTTCGAGCTGCTGGCGGCGGTAGTGGTTGGCCAGCACGCGCTGGGCCACCGTTGTCAAAAACGCCCGGGGCTCGCGCGCCTGCACCGGCTCCTCGCGCGTGAGCAAGCGCATGAAGGTGTCCTGCGCCAGATCGGCCGCCTGGTGCACATCGCCCAGCTTGCGGCGCAACCAGCCCTGCAGCCAGCCATGGTGGTCGGCATAGAGCGTGGCAACTTCTGAATGCACAGGGGGTTCGGCGCTGGTCATAGGGCTGGGGGCATGCAGGCATGCCCATAGACAATGCAAATAGGAATTAATCGCATTGTAACCAGCGGTATTTGACCCCTTTGGCCTCCGCACCACGGCCACCCTCTTCCCATACGGCCATTGCCCAAACCCGCATGGCCACGCCGGAAAGCGAGGAGCGCGACAATATCAGCCAAATTTAGCTATATGTAAACTTCGATAAGCATGCGAGATATCAAGAAGATGGACCTCAACCTGCTCAAGGCGCTGGACGCACTGCTCGATGAGCGCAGCGTGACCCGTGCGGCCGGCAGGCTGGGGCTGACCCAGCCGGCGATGAGCGGCATGCTGCAGCGCCTGCGCGAGAGCTTTGCCGACCCCTTGTTTGCGCGCGTCCAGCGCGGCATGGTGCCCACGCAGCGCGCGCTGGATCTGGCCCTGCCGGTCAAGCAGATGCTGTGCGAGATCGATGCATTGCTGCAGCCACCGGTGTTTGACCCCAGCTCCGCCCGGCTCACCTTCCGCATCGCTGCCACCGACTATGCGCTGCGCGCCATTGCCGTGCCCTTTCTGGCAGCCTTGAAGCGCCAGGCGCCCAGCATTCGCGTCTCGCTGATCCCGCTGGAGCCGCGCCTGGTGCAGGGCCAGCTCGAGCGCGGCGATATCGACCTGGCGTTTTTGACGGGTGACAATACCCCCCAGGACATGCATGCGCGCGAGCTGTTCCAGGAGCACTATGTCTGCGTGATGCGCGCAGGCCACCCGGCTGCGGGCCGCAAGCTCAGCGTCAAGCAGTTCTGCGCGCTGGACCATGCGCTGGTGTCGTACGAAGGCGGCGGCTTCCACGGCGTGGTGGACGAGGCGCTGGAGAAGCTGGGCCAGCGCCGCGAGGTCACCTTGTCGCTCAAATGCTTTGTGGTGCTGCCCGATATCCTGCGCTCCAGCGACCTGGTCGCCGTGCTGCCCAGCCGCCTGGTCGCTGGCATGGAGGGCTTGTCGGTCTGCAAGCCGCCCGTGGAGGTGCCAGGTTTTAGCAAGCTGGCCGTCTGGCATGAGCGCAGCCACCACAACCCGGCGCAGCGCTGGCTGCGCGAGCTGCTGTTTTCTGCGACCCAGGCATAGGAAAGGGCCCCATAAGGGGCCCTCAGAATTGCCACATGAGCGCCCTACCCCAAGGTTGCGGCGCTCCACGGGCTTAGGTGCTGGCCACGCTTATTGCGCTACCCAGGGCGGCGACTGGATGTAGTTGTCCCAGCATGCAGGCTGCTGCGCTGGAGCGCCTTGGCAGCTGCGCCAGCCTACGGCATACCAGGCCTTGCCGCCGTTGCGGTAGTCGCCGGATTTTTTGGCGTCACTGCGCCAAACTTCCTTTTCCAGCGTGTCGTTCCAGTCCTTTGTCTTCAAGGGGCTTGTGCTGGGTGTGAGCTGGCCCATGGCGGTATTGGTCACGCCAGGAAAAATCTCCGTCCCCGGCGTGGCGCTGCGCATTTTGAAAGCCGCATCGCGTACAGCGGCGACATAGCTGACGGTGCTGCCTGCGCCCGCTGTTTCAACGCCGCTTTGGACATTGACTTCGGCAGCGTTGAGGTCCTTCAGGTTGTACTTGCTCAGGTCGATGGCAGCTTGGCCGGACGCTGCTTCGCGCAGCCACAGACCCCAGTAGAACTCGGCAAATTCCTGCACCTGGGCATTGCTGTAGCCCATATCGCGGGTGAGGTAGACCAAGGAGCGATAAGGGTCGTCCGCCAGTGCGCCCAGGCCCAAGGTGCTGGGCAATTGTTCTGGCGTGATGGCCTTACCGGCCTTATCGAACAGCCAGACGAACTTGTTGGCCTGCATTTTTTGCCAGAAGCTCGTGAGGTCTGGCGTATCGCTGAAATTGCCTGCGACGCGTACATACACCGTCAGGTCTGGGCCGCCATCGGCCAATTCCCACAGGGTCGTGAAGGTGTGGTGGCCATCGGTCAGGTACAGCTGGCCATTGGGGCCCACCACCACGGTTTTGAGGCCATCGGGGCTGACATCGCTATCGGCTACCGTGCATTTGAAACCTGTGCCCTTGATCAGCGAGACCTGGCCTACCCGATAGTCGCTGGCGCTGCCCCGGCCCGTGTCTTCGCAGTAGTCTTTGGCGCGCTTGAGCTCGGTGGCTTCCGTTTGGTCTTTGAAGTTGGTGGAGCCAGCCGCAAAGCGTGCCAGATTTGGTTGCTTGCGCGCCAGATGGTAGTAAATCTGGTCATAGCCCACCGATGGCTGGGTGGGATGCAGGTCCCGCAGTTGGACGGCCATCACCTCGCCCGTTTGGCGGGTAAAGTTGTCGGACACCACCACGTCAATCGCACAAGACTGGCCTGCCGCCAAGCTCAGGTCGTTGCGGCAGGCGGGCACCTGGCTGTCATCGCTGGAGGAAAACAGACGCGTGCTGGCATTGCCGTTTTGGATGCTCAAACCCTGCAGGCGCACTGGCTGCTGGGTGGTGTTGCGCACCAATACCCGCTCGCTGAAGTCCCGGTCCAGACTGATTTTGGCCGGGCTGGTTTGCAGGTTCAGCGTGCGCTGCACTGCTTCGGCCTGCGTGCTGTCTGCCTGGCTGAAGCCCACCACGGCAAGCATCGCCAACACCGGGAGGCTCAACCAATGGCCTGCGCCTTTGCGCTTGCCCAGCAGCAGCACCAAGCCAATGGCCAGCACGCTCAACAACACGGCCAGCGGGCCCAGTGGCACGGGCACGGCTGCGGCAGCGCCTGGGGCCAGGATGGCCACAAACTCCACCACCAGCGAAGCGGTTGTTGGTTGGGCATGGACGGGAGAAGCGGTAGCTGCGACAAGCGCCAGCGTGGCAGTCGGCAAGAGTAGACGGTGCATAAACAGGGGGACTGGTAACAAAATGCTAGGCCGCCACCCTAAGGTGTTTATTTGACAGCATCGTGACAAGACCGGCCATAGCCATCTGTTTTGCGATGCATGCCAGGGGCACGCCTGATATCAGCCAGGCATATGGCCGCCATAAAAAACCAGCATTTGATTTATGGCTGCAGCACCTCAATTGCAGGCGATGGACAGCCGGAGCAGCCCCTGTTTGGGCTGGCGACCTCCCGCCTTGCAGATGTGAAAGCGATCTGCGGGCGGCAGGTCCAGCGGCCGCTCCATCCCTTCTTTTTTCCTCAGCCCAAGCATTGCCATGTCAGCCCTGTTTACCCCCTTTACCCTCAAAGACGTCACCCTGCGCAACCGCATTGCCGTGCCCCCGATGTGCCAGTACAGCGCCACTGATGGCTTTACCAACGAATGGCACCAGGTGCACTACCCCTCGATCGCCCGGGGCGGCGCGGGCCTGGTGATTGTTGAAGCCACCGGCGTATCGGCCGATGGCCGCATCAGCCCTGCCTGCCTGGGCCTCTGGGATGACGCCCATGTGCCCGGCCTGGCGCGCATTGCCGCTGGTATCGAGGCCGCAGGCGCCGTGCCCGGCATCCAGATCGCGCACGCCGGCCGCAAGGCCAGCGCCAACAGCCCTTGGGAAGGCGACGACCATATCCCCGAGAGCGACCCGCGCGCCTGGCAAACCATTGCACCCTCGGCCATCGCCTTTGGTGGCGACCTGGGCCGCGTGCCCCGTGAGATGACCCTGACCGATATCGAACGCGTGAAGGCCGACTTTGTCGCCGCCGCCCGCCGCGCGCTGGCTGCCGGCTTCAAGTGGCTGGAGCTGCACTTTGCCCATGGCTACCTGGCCCAGAGCTTTTTCTCGGCCCACTCCAACCAGCGCCAGGACGCCTATGGCGGCAGCTTTGACAACCGCGCCCGCTTTGCGCTGGAAACCCTGGCCGCCGTGCGCGAAGTCTGGCCCGAGAACCTGCCACTGACCGCCCGCTTTGGCGTCATTGAATACGATGGCCGCGATGAGGAAACCCTGGCCGAATCCATCGAGCTGGTGCGCCGCATGCGCGAAGGGGGGCTGGACCTGCTCAATGTCAGCGTGAACTTTGTCATCCCCGGCGTGCAAATCCCCTGGGGCGAGCCCGCCTTCCTGGCCCCGATTGCCCAGCGCGTCAGCCGCGAAGCCGGCCTGCCCGTGGCATCGAGCTGGGGCATTGACGACCCCGAGCTGGCCGAGCGCGTCGTCGCCGAAGGCCAGATGGCGCTGGTAATGATGGGCCGCTCGATGCTGGCCAACCCGCACTACCCCTACACCCTCGCCCAGCAGCTCAAGGCAGCCCGGCCGGACTGGGTTCTGCCCGCCCCTTACGCGCACTGGCTGGAGCGCTACCGTGGTGCGGGCAAGCAGGCGGCGGTGGCCTGAGCCTTCCCCCGCGTTCTAAGGGACCCACCCGAGACCTCGGGCCGGTCCTTTTTTGCTTTAAAACCGGTACCGCGCCGTCAGCATCACATTGCGCGGATCGCCAAAGAAGTTGGGGCCGTTGTCTGCGCCGATGGAGCTGTAGTAGTAGCGGTCGAACAGGTTGTTGATGTTCAGGTTCAGATCCAGCTGGCGGTTGACGGTGTAGCCCAGGCGCAGGCCGGCGATGGCAAAGCCGCCCTGGTGCACGCTCCAGGGGCTGTCGGTCTTGCTTTGCACCTCCAGCGATCCGCCCACGCTCCAGCGCTGCCAGTCGCCTGGCAGGCGGTAGTTGGTGGCCAGCTTGACGAGGGTTCGCGGAATATTGGAGGCATAGCGCTCGCCCATGGTGTAAGTGCCGGCCGGGTCATAGGCCGATGCCGGGCTGCGCCGCTTGGCCGAGGCATAGGTGTAGCTGGCGGCCACCTGCCAGCCGGGTTGCAGCTCGCCGCTCAGCTCCAGCTCCACACCACGGCTGCGCACTTTGCCGGCAGACTGGTAGCAGCTGGTGGCGCGACCTCCACAGGCCGATGCCGGCAAGGCATCGGGCAGGTTGTCCAGATCGATCTGGAAGATCGCAGCGCTGGCATTGAGCTTGCCGTCCAGGTATTCGCCCTTGATGCCCAGCTCGAAGTTGGTGCCGGTCTGCGGCGGCAGGCTGCCGCCATCGGCGCTTTCGTAGCTTTGCGGGTTGAAGATGCGTGTGCCACTGGCGTAGACCGAGTACTGGTCATTGAGCGTGTAGACCAGGCCTGCATAGGGCGTGAACTTGCGCGTTGCCTTGTCGTGCGTGACGCCATAGGGCGTATCGCCGTCGTACTGTGCCTGGTCGCGCTCGAACCAGTCCAGACGTGCACCCAGAATCAGCTTGGTGGCATCGCCCAGCGCCAGGCGGTTCATGCCGTAGAGGCTGGTCTGGTCCATCTCGGCTTTGCGCGCCCACAGGCCAAACTCGCCAATCGTCGGCTTGGGAATGCTGCCCGGGTCCCAGCTGAGCGGGTTGAACGTGCCCAGCGTGAAGTTGCCATTGATCGTGGCGCCGCCGCCCACATCGTTCCAGCGGCTGCGGCGGTGGCTGGCGCCCAGGACCAGGTCATGCGCGCGGCCCCAGGCATTGAACTGGCCCGAGAGCTGGGCATCGATGCTGCGCTGGGTGCGGTCGTAGTCATAGCCACCACCACCCAGACCGAACTGGGTCTGGCCATTGCTGTCCAGTACCGGCGTGCGCAGGTAGGTGCCCAGCATGTGCATCTCGCTGTTGATGGCCGAGGCGGCCAAGCGCGCCTTCCAGCCATTTTCCAGGCGGTGCTCCAGATCGGCAAACACCGTCTTGCTGCGCTTGTCCCAGAAGGACCAGCTGGGGCTCATGCGGGTCGAGCGCGACAGCGGCAAAAAGCTGCCGTCGGGGTTGGTGCCCAGGCCGTTCCAGTCCACGCCGGGGTTGTCTTCGTCGCTGAAGGAGCCGCCCACGGTCAAGGTGGTGGAGGCCGTCAGGTCGGCTTCGACAATGCCATAGACGAGACTGCGCTTGTTCTTGGTGTCGTCGATGAAGGAGCCCTTGTCCTGGCGGCTGACCACGGTGCGGCCGCGCAAAGTGCCTGCCTCGTTCAAGGGGCCGCCCACATCGAGCGAGGCCGTGTAGTTGTTCCAGCTGCCAGCGCTGGCGGTGACATTGCCCTCCAAGCTGCGGCCCGGGCGCTTGCGCACCAGGTTGATCGAGCCGCCCGGCGTGCCCGCGCCCTCGGTCAAACCGGCTGCGCCGCGCATGATCTCGGCCCGGTCATACATGGACAGCGCGCCGGTGGACAGCGCCGCCTCCTCATACTCAATCGGCAGGCCATCGACCAGCAGGTTGTTGATCTCAAAGCCGCGCGACGAAAAGCGGTAGCGCTCGCCGCCCCACTTGACCACCGACAGGCCCGGCGCCGCCTGTGCAATGTCGGCCAGCGATACCAGGCCCCGGTCTTCGATCTGCTGGCTGGTGATGACGGACACGGACTGCGGCGTCTCGCGCGGCGACAGGGCCAGCGGCGTGGCGGTGCGCATCTGCTGCGTGGTGTAGCTGCCCGTGCCTTCGGTGGCGCCGCTGCGGTCAAGCGGCGCGCTGACCTTGACTTCGGGCAGGGTCAGCGCTCTGTCCGTGCCATCGGCGGGTCGGGCCGTAGCTGCGGCGGGCGCCGGTGCAACACGCAAGGTATAGACACCGGCTGCGCGCGCCGCTACCGGCTCCAGGCCCGTGCCGGTCAAGAGGCGGGCCAGGCCTGCATCCACCGCATGGCGCCCTTGCAGGCCGGGCGACTGCTTGCCCGCCAGCAGCTGTGGCGGCATGCTGATGCTGATACCGGCTTGCTCGGCAAAGCGCGCCAGCGCTTCGTCCAGCGGCCCCGCCGCAATCTGGTAGCTGCGCAGGTCAGCGGCCTGGCTGCTGGCTGCGCTGGTAGGGTTGTCGGGGGTAGATGGCGGCTGCTGGGCATGGCCCAGGCTGGCGCTGCAGGCCATGGCCAGCAGCGCGCTGCGCACGGCTGCACTGAGGGGCCGGCGCAGCAAGGCGGGCGTGGCGGATTGTTTGGAACAGGTAAAAGCGGAACCCATGTCGGCGTACTCCGGATAGTGTCAATGAAGGTCTCTCAAGGCTTCACACGCCAAATCCGGAAAAGGGACAGCTGGGAGCAGAAATATTGGAAAAAGAAAAACAAGGGCGAGATCAGGACGCGTCAGCAGGCACCAAGGTGACCCAGTAGCGGCTGCGGTAGACGACCTGCACCGGCAGCAGATCGGGCAGGCTGTCCAGCACCGGCGTGGTATCGCGCAGCTGAAAACTGCCCGACAGCCGCAGCTCGGCCACCGCCGGATCGCAGCGCAGCAGACCGCTGCGGTAGCGGCCCAGCTCGGCAGCAAAATCGGCCAGCCGCATATTGCGCACATGCAGCACACCCCGGGTCCAGCTGTCTGCCTGTGGCGCCACGGCCTCGATGGCTGAGGCACCATCTGCATGCAGCTGCGCCTGCTGACCGGCATGCAGTACCACAGCGCTGCTGCCAGCTTGCGCGGGCCGCATCTCCACAGCGCCTTCGAGCACCGCCACCGCTGTCGCATCGCCTTGCACCCGCACGGTAAAGCGCGTGCCCAGCGCACGCAGCCGCCCCTGGGGGATGGCCACGACCAGCGGGCGCGCCGGCACGACTGGGTCGGCAGCAGTCTGTACATGGATGGCGCCCTGCTGCACCCGGATCAGGCGCAACGCGTTGTCAAAGCGCACATCGATGGCGGTGGCGGTATCGAGCTGGAGCTGGCTGCCATCGGCCAGCACCAGGGCACGCTGCTCACCGGTGGCGGTGCGGTAATCGGCCAGCCAGCCCGCTTGCTCGCTCTGGCGCCAGGCCATCCAGCCCAGGGGGGCGGCCACCAGCAAGGCAGCGAGGCCGCGTATCGCTTGCCGGCGCCGGGCGGCGGGGCGGTCCAGCGCGGCCATCGCCAGCGACGGCGGTAGCTGCGCCATCTGGCCTGCCAGGCGCTCGGCCTTGTGCCAGGCCGCGGCATGCACAGGATCGGCCGCCAGCCATTGCTGCCAGCGTGCCCGGTCCTGCGCGCTGGCATCGCCTGCCTGCAGCAGAAAAAACCATTCGGCCGCCTGCAGTGCGGCCTGCTCGCTGATCGGGCTGGTGCTGGCTGCGGGCGCTGCTGCCTGGCCCGGGGCGGGATGCAAGGTGCTCATGGCATCAGCACGATGCAGCGTGCCATCGCCTGGGCCATATAGCGTTTGACCGTGCGCTCGCTGCATTGCAGGCGGCTGGCAATATCGGCATAGGCCATGCCTTCCAGCTGCGCCAGCAGGAAAGCCGCACGCACCGGCGCGGGCAGGCCATCGAGCACGGCCTCGAGCTGCTGCAGGGTTTCCAAAATGATGGCCTGGTGCTCGGGCGATGGCGCCAGCAGCTCGGGCATCAGCGCCAGCGCTTCCAGGTAGGCCTGCTCGAGCGAGCGGCGGCGGTGCAGGTTGGCAACCAGGCGCTTGGCAACCAGGGTCAGGTAGGCACGCGGCTCGCGCAGCTGCCAGCCGCCTTGTTTCTCCGCGCTGTGCTCGGGCGCATCGAGGAGGCGCACAAAGGTGTCCTGCGCCAGATCGGCTGCATCACCCGCATGACCGAGCTTGCGGCGCAGCCAGCCCTGCAGCCAGCCATGGTGGTCAAGGTAGAGCGCAGCAATGTCGCCGTGTGGCGTGGGGGCGGTGGAAGGCATGGAGAGCCGGTTCTGTGCAGGCCCTGGGCAGCCGCATTCAAACAAGAATCATTCTTATTTAATTTTAACCAAATCTTGTCTGGGGCCATCTGCCACATCTATAAACACCCAAAGAGCTGTGGTGAGAACGCATCAGCACTTGGGCCGGACGCTGCGCCTGTCACCCGGCTTCAACGCGGCAACCCAGCGATGAAAACCGGCCATCGCCGGGCCAGAGGGAGGCACTCACTTACGGCCCCACTCAGCCTGCTGGGAGCGAAAGACATCGACAGCACAGCGCTATACCGCGCGCTAAGCCTTTGAAAAAACAACCATTTGATATGGGTCAATGCCTGGCGGTCCGGCTGTTTTGCCAGCCCCGTCCTACATGCAGATTTCGGCCACCTCGGTTAACGTGGTCAGCGCCCCAATGACAACAATTCTTAACAAGCTGTACACCGCGCGACATGGGTTTAATGCGGTAGCGCAGCCTTCTTTTGATTGGAAAGGCTCGTATGGATTGGCTCAGAGGTATCTTGCACCAGGCGCCCGAGATAGCGCTGTTTGCATCGCTGGCACTTGGCTATGGGGTCGGCAAGCTGCGGTTTGGCTCGTTCCAGCTGGGGGGCGTGGCGGGCTCGCTGCTGGCGGCTGTGTTGATCAGCCAGGTGGGGGTGACCATCGACTCGGGCATCAAGGCGGTGCTGTTTGCGCTGTTCATCTATGCCGTGGGTTTTGAGAGCGGGCCCCAGTTCTTTCGCTCCCTGGGGCGGCAGTCGATCAAGGAGATCCTGATGGCGGCCGTGGTCGCCATCTCGGGCCTCATCACCGTCGTGGTGCTGGCGCGGGTCTTCCACCTGGACAAGGGGCTGGCTGCAGGGCTGGCCGCCGGCGGCATGACGCAGTCGGCCATCATCGGCACGGCAGGCTCTGCCATTGAGAAGCTGGGCCTGGCGGCTGACGAGGTACAGCGCATGCAGGCCAATGTGGCCATCGGCTATGCGGTGACCTATATCTTTGGCTCCTTCGGCGCCATCTTGCTGTGCGTGAATGTGCTGCAGTGGCTCACCGGCCGCAAGATCCATGACGACGCCATCCAGGCCGAGCAGGAAATGCTCAAGGGCGTGCATGTCTATGGCGCGGGCGAATCGCCTGCGGCGCCTGATCTGGTGGGCCGCATTTTCAAGGTTAAGCAGTCAGGCCGCACGGTGGCCGAGCTGGAGGCCAGCACCCCGCAAGGCTCGGTCACCATCGAGCGCATCCGCCGCAAGAATGCGCTGGTCGGCGTGGACCCGCAGCTGGTGCTGGAAGCGGGCGACATTGTGCTGCTGGTGGGCCGGCGCGCTGCGGTGGTGGCGCTGGGCGCAAACATCGGTGATGAGCTGCAAAGCGCCGAAGACATGGACGTGGTCATGGTGCGCCGCGATGTATCCATCACCAACAGCCAGTACCTCAACCGCAGCGTCAAGGACATTCTGGACAGCCTCACGCCTGAGTTCAAGCATGGCGTCTATGCGGTGGCGCTGACGCGCTCGGGCTCGCCGCTGCCGATCACGCCCAGGACCCTGATCGTGCCCGGCGATGTGGTGACCCTGTTTGGCACGCCCCAGGATGTGCAGAACGCCGCGCAGTCGGTGGGCCCCATCCTCATTCCCAGCGACAAGACGGACTTTGTCTTCCACGGCCTGGGCATCACGGTCGGGCTGCTGATCGGCCTGCTGGTGCTGCGCATCGGCTCCATCCCCATCACCCTGGGCAGCGGCGGCGGCGCCTTGCTGGCGGGCCTGCTGTTTGGCTGGTGGCGCAGCCGCAAGCACACCTTGGGCAATATGCCGACTGCGGCATCCACCCTGCTGCGCGACCTGGGCCTGGCCGGCTTTGTGGCCATGGTCGGCCTGCAGTCGGGCCAGCAGGCGGTGAGCACGGTGATGGAGCAAGGCCTGAGCCTCTTTCTGATGGGCATGGTGGTAACCATCGTGCCGCTGCTGATTGCGATGCTGTTTGGCAAGTATGTGCTGCGCTATGAGAACGTCGCCATCTTTGCCGGGGCACTGTCGGGCGCGCGCAGCGCCAACCCGGCCTTTGGCGAGGTGCTGGACAAGGCGGGCAACGCCATCCCCACGGTGCCGTTTGCGATCACCTATGCGCTGGCCAATGTGTTTCTAACATTGCTGGGCCCACTGGTCATCGCGTTTGCCTGAGCGGCGCTGCTGCGCCCTCTTTTCTATGGATACCCAGGCGGCGCTGCGCCGCCTCCCCCTCTTCTCATTTATCCCGTTTATCAACGACTGCAAGGAGTTGCACCATGTCTCAGGACTACCAGCGTCTGGCCCATTTGAGCCCGTTCGAGCTCAAGGATGAATTGATCAAGGTGGCATCGGGCAAGGCCAATCGGCTGATGCTCAATGCCGGGCGCGGCAACCCGAACTTTCTGGCGACCACGCCACGCCGCGCGTTCTTTCGCCTGGGGCTGTTTGCGGCGGCCGAGTCCGAGCTGTCGTATTCGTACATGACGGCAGGCATTGGCGGCCTGGCCAATATCGAAGGCATTGAAAACCGCTTTGAGCGCTACACGGCCGAGCACCGCGACCAGGAAGGCGTGCGCTTTCTGGCTAAGTCGCTCAGCTATGTGCGCGACCAGCTGGGCCTGGACCCGGCTGCCTTTCTGCACGAGATGGTGGACGGCATCCTGGGCTGCAACTACCCGGTGCCACCGCGCATGCTGAGCGTGAGCGAGAAGATCGTGCGCCAGTACATCGTGCGCGAGATGGCGGGCGGCGCCGTGCCGGTGGAGTCGGTCGACCTGTTTGCCGTCGAAGGCGGCACCGCCGCGATGGCCTATATCTTCGAGAGCCTGCGCATCAGCGGCCTGCTCAAGGCCGGTGACAAGGTCGCCATCGGCATGCCGGTGTTCACGCCCTATATCGAGATCCCCGAGCTGGCGCAGTACGCACTGGAAGAGGTGCCCATCCATGCCGATCCGGACAATGGCTGGCAGTACTCTGACGCGGAGCTGGACAAGCTGCGCGACCCGGCCGTCAAGATCTTCTTCTGCGTCAACCCCAGCAACCCGCCCTCGGTCAAGATGGACCAGCGCAGTCTGGAGCGCATCAAGACCATCATTGCCGACCACCGGCCCGATCTGATGGTGCTGACCGACGATGTCTACGGCACCTTTGCCGATGACTTCCAGTCGCTGTTCTCGGTCTGCCCGCACAACACCTTGCTGGTCTACTCCTTCTCCAAGTACTTTGGTGCCACCGGCTGGCGTCTGGGCGTGATTGCCGCGCACAAAGAGAATGTCTTCGACAAGGCCCTGGCCCAGCTGCCCGAGAGCGCCAAGGTCGAGCTGGACCACCGCTACCGCTCGCTGCTGCCCGATGTGCGCTCGCTCAAGTTCATCGACCGCCTGGTGGCCGACAGCCGCGTGGTGGCGCTGAACCATACGGCCGGCCTGTCCACCCCGCAGCAGGTGCAGATGGTGCTGTTCTCGCTGTTTGCGCTGATCGATGAAGCCGATGCCTACAAGCAGGCGCTCAAGCAATTGATCCGCCGCCGCGAAGCCACCTTGTACCGGGAGCTGGGCATGCCGCCGCTGCACAACCCCAACTCCGTCAACTACTACACCCTGATCGACCTGCAGAGCGTGACCTGCCGGCTCTATGGCCAGGCGTTTTCCGACTGGGCGGTCAAGCAATCGTCTACCGGCGACATGCTGTTCCGCATTGCCGACGAGACCGGCATTGTGCTGCTGCCGGGCCGGGGCTTTGGCTCCAACCGGCCATCGGGCCGCGCATCGCTCGCCAACCTCAACGAGTACGAGTACGCCGCCATTGGCCGCGCCTTGCGCAAGCTGGTGGACGAGCTGTACGCGCAGTTCCAGGCGCAGTCGGGCGCCAAGCCCTGAGCCGCTCAGGCACGCAAACGCGGCAGTGCAGGCCCGCCCTGCGCTGCCCGCCCCAGCTCCCAGCAGCCACTGCAGCAGGCCGTTAGAACAGCTCCTGCTGCAGCGAGGTGAGGCTGTTGAAGTCCTCCCCCAGCGGCTGCAAAATCGAATCGGCAATCGGCTGCAGCTGCTTGCTCAGGTAGTGCTCGTAGTCGATCGGTGACTGGCGCACCTCCAGGGGCTCGGGCCCGCTCTTGCCCATCACATAGCGAATCCAGCCACCGCCCTGGTACTGCAGCGGGCGGCCCAGGCGCCGGTTGTAGTCATCAGCCATGCGGGCAGCGCGCACCTGCGGCGGCAGGTTGGCCACATAGGCATCGAGCCGGTGGCGCAGGCGCTTGCGGTAGACCAGCAAGTCATCCTTCCTGCCAGCCAGGGTCGCCTGCGCATAGTCGATGACAAAGTCACGGTAGGGCTCACCTTGAAAAACCCGTGAGAGCAGCCCTTCCTGGAACTGGCGCGCCAGCAGTGTCCAGTCGCTGCGCGCCATCTCCAGGCCCCGGTAGACCATGGCCTCCTTGCCCTCGGCATCCACACTCAAGCCCGCATAGCGCTTTTTGCTGCCCACGTCCGAGCCCCGGATCGTGGGCATGAAGAACTTCTTGTAATGCGTGTCGAACTCGATCTCGAGAAAGCTCTCGAGGTTCTGTTCCTGGCGCAGGCCTTGCGTCCACCAGGCATTGATATCGCTGACCAGTGACGTGGCCACCGCATGGGCCTCCTGGTTGCTGTGGGCACGCCCCAGCCAGATAAAGATCGAATCCGTATCCCCGTAGATGACCTCGTAGCCGCGCTGCTGCACCAGCGCCTTGGTGCGTTTGACCATCTCATGGCCGCGCAGGGTGATCGACGAGATCAGCGCTGGGTTGAAGAAGCGGCATTCCGTCGCGCCCAGCACCCCGGCAAAGGAGTTCATCACCAGCTTGAGCGCCTGCGACAGCGGCTCGTTCTTCGTGCGCTTGGCCTCATCGCGCGCACGCCAGAGCGTGGTGACGATCTCGGGCAGGCAGTGCTTGTCGCGCGAAAAGCGCGTGTCCATCGGCCCGCGAATCAGCGATGCGGAATCGCTGGCATGCAGGCCTTCGGCCAGGCCCACCGGGTCGACCAGGTAGGTGCGGATGATGGACGGATAGAGGCTTTTGTAATCGAGCACCACCACCGAGTCATAAAAGCCCGGCCGCGAATCGAGCACATAGCCACCGGGCGAGGACTTGCCCCGCACATCGCCCACATTGGGCGCCACATAACCTTGGCGGTGCATGCGCGGCAGGTAGTGGTGGCTGAACGCGGCAATCGAGCCGCCAAACTGGTCCAGCTGCAGGCCGGTGGCATGCGCCCGCTCCATCGCAAACTGCAGCAGCTGGGCCTTGTCAAAAATGCGCAGCACCAGCTCACAGTCGCGGATGTTGTAGGCCGCCAGCGCAGGCTTGTCCTCTTGGTAGCGACGCTCGATCTCGGCCATCTTGTCGTACTCGTCGCCAATGTCCTTGCCCTCGCCCAGCAAGGCCTGGGCCACGTTCTCCAGGCTGAATGACGGAAAGCTCCACACCGCCGCCCGTAAGGCCTCGATGCCATCGATCACCGCGCGGCCTGGCATCGGCGCAAACCAGTAGTCCTGCTTGCCCGGGTGCGCGCGCCAGGCAATGGGCCGGCCCTCGCGCCCCAGCAGCAGCGGGGTCGCACAATCGTCTGCGGTCTTTTGCAGCACCCGCAGGTCAAACTGGATCACATTCCAGCCGACGATGACATCCGGGTCATGGCGCGCAAACCAGTCGTTGAGCTGCTCGATCATCGCCTTGCGGCTCGCGCAATACACCAGCCCGAAATCGCTGCTGGGTTCAGCCTGCTCTGCCTGTGCAGCGGGCGCCGGTGCGTCGGGCGCCCGCGCATCGGGTGCCGGAGCATCGCCCAGCATGAACACCACACGCTCGCCCACGCCATCGAGCGCAATCGAATACAGCTCCTGGTGCTGGCTGGTTTCGATATCGAGCGACACGACTTTGAGCGCAGGCCGGTAGGCTGGCGCGGGCAACAGCTTGCAGTCCACCACGGTGCTGCCTTGCAGTTGTCCGCCTTCAACCTGCACGCCCGCAGTGATAAAGCGCTCCATCAAATAGCGCTCATGGGGGCGCACATCGGCTTCCAAAAGCGATACATCGAGCTGCTTCAAGCCGCGTGCGAGCTTGCCCAACTGCCGGTAATGCTTGGCATAGACCCCCAGCACCGGCTCTTGCTGGAAATTTTTAAGGGCCAGCTCGCGCAGCTCCATACCGGGCATGGCCAGCAGCTGCGTCTGCACCACCACCCGGTGCCGCGCCTTGACAAACGCCACCGAGACCTGCCGCGTCAGCAGCACTTTGAGCGGCCCGGCATCGGTCGCCAGCCAGTACTCCATCTCGGTGCCCGCAGCCGTGTCCCGCCAATGGCGGGTCAGGATGAAACCATGGTGGGGGGTGGTGGGCACGGAAGGGCAGAAGAATTAGGAAAAAAGCGCCGCAGAACCTGCGATCAGGGCCGCTAGGTATTGTGCACGCGGAGAGATATCAAATGTAAACGGGTGCAAATCACCGAGCGCTCTTCGCCACTCTTATGTATCGTCTATCTCTATCAAATTTCTCACCTTGATAGGAAGATTAGTTTAATGACATTATTCAGAGTACCAGGACCCATCGGCGTCAATGTTTCCAACAACTCAGCACCAGGCCCCGAGTTCTCAGCGAGCCTCGGAAATTTTCAAGCGCCAACCACGGGCTGGACTGGAGATATTTTCCCAAGCTCATTTTCCCAGACTCCCTCAGTCATGAGAAAAATGACAAAAACAACAGATCTTGTAGAGCAAATCGAAAATGATTACGCTGATATTTGCCACAACGTGAGGAGTGAAGCATTTGGCAAACTCATGATGGATTATCGTGATGAAGCTGTGGCATATATAAAGACTAGAACAGCTGAACTACATCGGTGGGACGAGCAGGCAAAGGCAAGAACGCTCACTTGGTTTAACAGCTCAGACGATGAAATTCGAGACTATTTATTACCACGGTTAGGCTCCACAATGAGGGTTTTGAAATCTCTAACCCCTGATAACTTTGACTATGACACAGGAGAGAATAGGCAGCTCTCAGGCTGTTTACCCGGACAGGGTATGTTCGAAGAAGGTGCTATTGCCTCCGTTTGCCCTATTGATACCGAGAGGCATCGAATCCTCATCAATATGAAATTCTTCACTATTCCTAAGCGGGGAGTAACTTTCGGCACCAATATCTTTACGGGGAAAGACTCGCAGCTACAGACTTTAATTCATGAGGTCACCCACTTCAATGACGTTGCCAGTTCAACCGATGATTTTTATAGTAACAAAAGCGCATTGTTTCATGCGAAGCATCCAAAGGCACGAATGAATGCAGATAGCCTAGCCGGCTATATTCTTGGAATCAATATTTAATTATTACAAGCACAAAAAATCATGAAATTTCTTAGAGCAACATTAGCTTCATTGATCTATATTTTTTCACCTCTTGCTTATTCGTGCGTCATTCCCGATTTGCAGTACTATATTAAATTCAGCCCAGACACCTCAGAGCTTGGAAAGGAAGAAGCAACAAAGATTGCAAAATGGTTCATCTACTGGAGAGAAAAAGAGGGCATTAAATATGCCATCGTCTTCTCAAACATAACCAAAGAAGACCGCGATTTCAACCAGATTTCCAATCAAAGGGTTAAAAATATAACATCGCTTCTAACGCCTTTACTAGAAGAAAAAATGGAAATCAAATATGGCACATCAATTCGAAATTATTCAGTAGAAAAATCAAAATATGATGATCTGAACGAGATTCAAATATCGATCCAGCCTGAGTGCAAAAGGACTGGAAATTGCTGTGGCGGAAACAGCAGGTGATCTTGCAATGACACAGCCCATACGGTCAGCGCTATACCTGTGGGCGATCGTTATAGAAAGAGTTACCTCCAAAGGAGGAACGTTCATTCATCCCCCCATGTCGTTGCACACCGATAGCCGCTGCAGAACCAGTCTAGGTGAAAAGGATACTTGGCATGCTGATGCTGCGAAGCGATGGCCAGTGAAGCTGCGACCTACGCGTTAGCGGGTGCAGAAAGATAGGAAAACAGCATTGGCAACGCACTTGAAAACCTGCGCGCAACAAAAGAAAAAGGACTTAGCTCTTTCGAGCTAAGTCCTTGTCTTTTTGGTCGGAATGGCGGGATTCGAACTCGCGACCCCTTGCACCCCATGCAAGTGCGCTACCAGGCTGCGCTACATTCCGAAGACTTGAATTATATACCTAGTTTTCGGGGTCTCCGGAAAGAATGCGACGAATTTCTTGCAATTCGATCGCGGCCTGCTGCCAGCTCAGCGGTTCGGCGCTTTCAGCCATGCCGGCAGCCAGCGTATCGGCACCTTCGTCCTGCAGCGCGAACATGCTGTCGTCTTCCAGCGCATCAAGCATGGCCTGGCCGCGCGGCAGTGACTGGAGCTGGTTGCGCGCGCCGCTGATCGTAAAGCCCCGCTCATAGAGCAGCTCACGGATGCGGCGGATCATCAGCACCTCGTGGTGCTGGTAATAGCGGCGGTTGCCCCGGCGCTTGACCGGGCGCAGCTGCGTGAACTCCTGCTCCCAGTAGCGCAGCACATGCGGCTTGACGTCGCACAGCACCGATACCTCACCGATGGTGAAGTAGCGCTTGGCAGGGATGGGGGGCAGCTGTTTTTCCATGGACAAATTGTAAACAGCCGCGAAAGCGGCCGTGTTGCATATAGGCGAAAGCGGGCGACGGTTTGACCTTCAGTGCCAACGCACTGCAGGCGGCCGCGCGCCCAGGGCCTGCGTCACTCCATGTCGGCGGGGGCCTGCACCGAATCCTTGAGCTTGCCGCTGGCATGGAAGGTGACCACGCGGCGCGCCTCGATCGGCACCTCTTCGCCGGTGCGCGGATTGCGGCCGGGGCGGGCCTTTTTCATGCGCACCTGGAAATTGCCAAAGCTCGACAGCTTCACATCCTCGCCCTTGATCAAGCTCTCCGAGATCAGGTCGAAAAAGGCATCGACCATGTCCTTGGCTTCGCGCTTGTTCAGGCCGATGTTGTCAAACAGCATATCGGCCAGCTGCGCCTTGGTCAGCGCAGGTTGTTCCAGGCTCTCAACGGTGAATTCCATATAGCAATCCTCGCGTGTGGGATCAGCGCAGACGCGCACCCAGGCTTTGTGTGAGTTGTTCGACCACGGCCTGCACGGCCGCTTCGATCTCGGTGTCTTCGAGCGCGCGCTCGTCATGGCCCAGGCTCAGACGCACGGCCAGGCTCTTCTCATCCTGAGCCAGGCTGCCGGCGGCGGCCTCTTCGCCGGCCTTGAGCTTCTTGGGCCGGAACACGTCAAACAGCACGGCACTGCGCAGGATAGCACCTGCGCTGGCAGCCGTGATGGCCTGCATGATCTGGGCGTGGGTGACGGCTTCCTTGACCACGACGGCAATGTCGCGCTCGACCATCTGGTGCTTGGCCACCGGTGCGAACACCGGCACCTGGCGTGCCAGCACGGCATCGAGGGCCAGCTCGAACATCACCGGCGCCTGGGCTAGATCCCATTCCTGGCGCCACTGGGGGTGCAGCTCGCCAACAAAGCCGATGGCCTTGCCGTCCAGCAGCACGCGGGCGCAGCGGCCGGGGTGCAGCGCGGGGTGCTCGGCCGCTTCAAACACCGGCTTGAGCGGTGCGAGCAGTGCCTCGACATCGCCCTTGACGTCGTAGAAATCGACCTTGGTCTCGCTGCGGCCCCATTGCAGCTGGTCGGCTGCGCCATAGGCCAGGCCCGCCACGCGCATGGGCTGGTGGAAGCCCTTGACGGTGGTGTCGGACTCGGCGACCGAATCGTCCTTGAAGAACACGCGGCCCAGCTCGAACACGCGCACGCGCTGAGCTTTGCGGTCCACATTGAACTTGAGCACCTGCAGCAGCGAGCCCAGCAACGACGAGCGCATCACGCTCAGATGGCTGGCGATGGGGTTGAGCAGCTTGATGGCCTGGGTGTTGCCCGCCAGCTCCTGCTCCCACTTTTCTTCGACAAAGCTGAAGTTGATGGTCTCCTGGTAGCCCAGGCCGGCCAGCGCATGGCGCACGGCGTAGGGGCTGCGGGAGTTTTCGGCACGCAGCTTGGGCGAGATCGGCGCCAGCGGCTTGCTGGTGGGCAGGTTCTCGTAGCCAATCATCCGCGCGATTTCTTCAACCAGGTCTTCTTCCAAGTTGATGTCGAAGCGGAAGGTAGGCGCAGTCACGCTGATCACGCCTTCTTGCGCCACGGTGGCGGGCAGACCCAGGCCGTTCAGCGCATCGAGGCACTGCTGCTGGGTCACCGGCATGCCGATGACCTTGGCCGCACGTGCCACGCGCAGCTGCACCGTCTTGGGCGCAGGCATGTTGGGCTGCTGGTCGTCCATGGCGGCCACCTGGGTCTCAGGCGTGCCGCAGATCTCCAGCACCAGCTGGGTGATGCGCTCGATGTGCTCGGTGGTGAACTGGGGGTCCACACCGCGCTCGAAGCGGTGGCCCGCGTCGGTCGAGAAATTGAAGTGGCGCGAGCGGCCGGCAACGGCCTTGGGGAACCAGAAGGCCGCTTCGATATAGATGTTCTTGGTGTCGTCGGACACGGCGGTGGCATCGCCACCCATGATGCCGGCCAGCGACTCCAGGCCGTGCGCGTCCGCGATCACACCGACCTTGAGGAAGTCGTCGATCTCGATGGTGTTGCCGTTGAGCAGCTTGAGCGTTTCGCCCTGCTTGCCCCAGCGCACGCTCAGGCCGCCGCTGATCTTGTCCAGATCGAAGATGTGGCTGGGACGGCCCAGTTCGAACATCACATAGTTGGAGATGTCGACCAGGGGGCTGACGGCGCGCTGGCCGCAACGGGCCAGACGGTCGATCATCCACTGCGGGGTCTTGACCTGGGTGTTGACGTTGCGCACGATGCGGCCGGAGAAACGGCCGCACAGGTCGGTCGCTTCGATCTTGACGGGCAGCTTGTCTTGCGAGGCCACAGCCGCCGCCGGGAAGGACAGCGCCTTGAGCGGCGTGCCGGTCAGTGCCGACAGCTCACGCGCCACACCATAGACCGACAGGCAGTGCGCCAGATTGGGCGTGAGCTTGAGGGTGAACAAGGTGTCGTCGAGGTTCAGGTACTCGCGCACGTTCTGGCCCAGCGGCGCATCGGCGGGCAGCTCCAGCAGACCGCCGTGGTCGTCGGCAATGCCCAGCTCCTTGGCTGAGCACAGCATGCCAAAGCTTTGCACGCCGCGCAGCTTGCCGATCTTGATCTTGAAAGGCTTGCCGTCCGCACCGGGCGGCAGCTCGGCGCCCACGGTCGCGCAAGGGATGCGGATGCCCACGCGCGCATTGGGCGCGCCGCAGACAATGTTGAGCAGCTCAGGGCCGCCCACATCGACCTGGCAGACGCGCAGGCGGTCGGCATCGGGGTGTTGCACCGCTTCCTTGATCTCACCGACAACGATGCCGGTGAAGGGGGGCGCTACGGGGTCGAGTTCTTCGACCTCGAGGCCTGCCATGGTCAAGGTATCGGCCAGCTCTTGGGTGGTCAGCGACGGGTTGCAGTATTGGCGCAACCAGGATTCAGGAAATTGCATAGTCGGACTCTTTGGCGTTCAGGCCTGCTGCGCCGTCTTGGGCAGCGGCAGGCCGGGCGTTCTTGCTTTTCAATGGGGAGCGGCTGTCAGCGCAAGCTGCCCGGGGGCTGGGGATCACATTGCAGATCTGCAGCACCAACCGCTCCGTGCTCATGACTGGAACTGCGACAGGAAGCGGATATCGCCGTCAAAGAACAGGCGCAGGTCATTGACGCCATAACGCAGCATGGTCAGGCGGTCGGGGCCCATGCCAAAGGCAAAGCCAATGTATTTCTCGGGATCGAGCCCCATGTTGCGCACCACATTGGGGTGCACCTGGCCGGCGCCCGAGACTTCCAGCCAGCGGCCGGCCAGCGGCCCGCTTTGGAACTGGATGTCGATCTCGGCCGAGGGCTCGGTGAACGGGAAGAAGCTGGGGCGAAAGCGCAGCACCAGGTCATCCTGCTCGAAGAAGGTCTTGCAGAAGTCGGTGAACACGACCTTGAGGTCCTTGAAGCTCACGTTCTCGCCGATCCACAGGCCTTCGCACTGGTGGAACATCGGCGAGTGGGTGGCGTCCGAGTCCACGCGGTAGGTGCGGCCCGGCGCGATCACGCGGATCTCGGGCATGGTCTGGCCCGCATCGATCAAGTTGCGGTAGCGCTTGACGTGCTGGACCGCATGGCGCACCTGCATCGGGCTGGTGTGCGTGCGCAGCAGGTTGGGCGCGTGCTGCGTGCCGCCTTCAACATAGAAGGTGTCGTGCATCGAGCGCGCGGGATGGTCTTCGGGCGTGTTGAGCGCGGTGAAGTTGAACCAGTCGGATTCGATCTCGGGGCCTTCGGCCACATCGAAGCCCATGGAACCGAAGATGCCTTCGATGCGCTCCATCGTGATGGACACGGGGTGCAGACCACCGCTGCCACGGCGGCGGCCGGGCAGGCTCACATCCAGCACTTCGGCCTTGAGGTGGGCTTGCAGCTCGGCATCGGCCAGCGCCTTGCGGCGTGCCGTCAAGGCCGCCTCAATCGCCTGCTTGGCCACGTTGATAGCGGCACCGCGCGATTTTTTCTCTTCGACGGAAAGCTGCGCCATGCCCTTCATGAGCTCGGTCATCTTGCCCGACTTGCCCAGAAACTGCGCCTTGGCGTTTTCCAGATCAGCGGGGGTATGGGCCTGCGCAAACAGTTGCTGCGCGCTTTCGACCAGAGAATCCAACTCGTTCATATCGACTCTTATCGACTTAGGTGCCGGGCCGCCAAAAGCAGCCTGGCGATAAAAAAACAAGGGCTAGCGCCTTTTCAAGCCCTAGCCCTTGCTGTGTGTGCACCAGCAGCTACTAAATCAACAGTAACTACCGATCGTGACCTTAGGCAGCCAGCTTGGCCTTGACTTGGTCGACGATAGCTGCAAAAGCAGCCTTGTCGTGCACGGCGATATCGGCCAGCATCTTGCGGTCGATTTCAATGGCAGCCTTCTTCAGGCCGTTGGCGAACTGGCTGTAGGTCAGGCCCAGTTCACGGGAAGCCGCATTGATACGGGCGATCCACAGTTGGCGGAACACGCGCTTCTTGGTACGACGGTCACGGTAGGCGTACTGGCCTGCCTTCATTACCGCTTGCTTGGCAACGCGGAAGACGTTACCACGGCGACCGCGGAAACCCTTAGCAAGGGCCAGAACTTTTTTGTGACGGGCGCGTGCCGTTACACCACGTTTGACGCGAGGCATGTGTTTTCTCCTAGTTCGTCAGTGAATTACAGGCCCATGCCGGGCAACATTTGTGCCATGTGACCCATGTTGGTCTCATGCACAGCGGTTGCACCACGCAGATGGCGCTTGTTCTTGGTGGTCTTCTTGGTCAAGATGTGACGCTTGAAGGCTTGACCGCGCTTGACGGTGCCACCTGGACGAACGCGAAAACGCTTCTTCGCGCTGCTTTTGGTCTTCATTTTGGGCATGTGAATGCTCCTTATGTTTGTGCTCGTGAGGCGTTTCATCGCCATGATGAAACTTGTTTTGGCCCCGAGCCACTTTTGTGACAGACCTAGATTAGATCTACTCTATCAATGCGCAAGGCGTTGGCTGCGCCCACCCTGAGCACCAAGGCCGAAACCCCAGACCCAGGCAGTTGCTGCCCCTACCCTGCTAAAAACCGAAAGCGGCCTAAGCCGCTTGTCGGTAATCCGGTATTCTAACCGCTTCTTTAAGCTGTGGCTACTGGCGAGGAATTTCCCTCGACCGGCTTGCCAGCTGCAGCGCCACCGGGCTTCTTGCGCGCCGGAGCGATCATCATGATCATCTGGCGGCCTTCGAGCTTGGGGAACTGCTCGACCTGGATCAGGTCGGCCAGCTCGTCGCGGATGCGGTTGAGCAGGTCCATACCCAGGTTCTGGTGGGTGATTTCACGACCACGGAAGCGCAGGGTCACCTTGACCTTGTCGCCTTCGGCCAGGAAGCGGCGGATATTGCGCATCTTGACGTTGTAGTCGCCATCATCAGTACCGGGGCGGAACTTGATTTCCTTGATTTCGATGACGGTTTGCTTGGCCTTGGCCTCGGCCGCCTTCTTTTGCTCCAGATACTTGAACTTGCCGTAGTCCATCAGGCGGCAAACGGGAGGCGTGGCCGTGGCGACAATCTCCACCAGGTCAACGTCCAGCTCTCCGGCCATGCGCAGCGCTTCCATCAGCGGCACGATGCCCAGCGGTTCATTATCAGGACCGGACAGACGCACTTCTGGTGCCTGAATCTCACGATTCAGACGGTGTTTGCGTTCTTCGCGGTGGCGGCGATCACGGAATTCAGTAGCTATGGCTTTCACCCTAAAAATTTAAAAACTACGACAGCGTAGCTGCTCAAAACGCAGTCCACGCTGTCCAAAGCTTTGACGAACCAGCAAGAGGCTGTTTAGGCTTTAGCGGCAATGTCCTTGGCAATCAAGTCGACGAATGCATCGATGGACATCACACCGAGGTCTTTACCGCCCCGGGCGCGCACTGCTACGGCTCCAGCTGCCTTCTCCTTGTCGCCGGCGACAAGAATATAGGGCAGCTTTTGCAACGAATGCTCCCGTATTTTATACGTAATCTTCTCGTTGCGCAGATCGGTAACCACACGCAGCCCTTGGCTCGGCAAGGCCTTACGCAGTTTGTCGGCCACTTCCTGCACGTAGGCGCCTTGCGCATCGGTGATGTTGAGCACGGCCACCTGCGTGGGCGCCAGCCAGGCGGGCAGCGCGCCAGCGTGCTGCTCGATCAGGATGCCGATGAAGCGCTCGAGCGAGCCCACGATCGCGCGGTGCAGCATGATGGGGCGGTGGCGCTCGCCGTCTTCGCCGACAAACTCGGCATCGAGGCGCTCGGGCAGGTTCGGGTCGACCTGGATGGTGCCGCACTGCCATTCACGGCCAAGCGCGTCCTTCAAGGTGTACTCGATCTTGGGGCCGTAGAACGCGCCCTCACCGGGCAGGTACTCGAACTCGCAACCCGAGGCACGCAGGCCCTCGGCCAGCGCCGCTTCGGCCGCATCCCAGCTCTCGTCGCTGCCGATGCGCTTTTCAGGGCGGGTCGAGAGGCGGTAGAGGATGTTGCTGAAGCCAAAGTCTGCATAGACCTTTTGCAGCAGTGCGGTGAACGCGGTCACCTCGGCCTGGATCTGCTCGGGCAGGCAGAAGATGTGGCCGTCATCCTGCGTGAAGGCACGCACGCGCATGATGCCGTGCAGCGAGCCGGTGGGCTCGTTGCGGTGGCAGGCGCCAAACTCACCAAAGCGCAGCGGCAGATCGCGGTAGCTCTTGATGCCTTGCTTGTAGATGAGGATGTGGCCGGGGCAGTTCATCGGCTTGAGCGCGTACTCGCGCTTTTCCGACTCGGTCGTGAACATGTTCTCGCGGTACTTGTCCCAGTGGCCGGTCTTCTCCCACAGGGTCTTGTCCAGGATCTGCGGGCCCTTGACTTCCTGGTAGCCGTTGTCGCGGTACACCTTGCGCATGTACTGCTCGACTTCCTGCCAGATCGACCAGCCCTTGGGGTGCCAGAACACAGTACCGGGCGAGTGCTCGTCGATGTGGAACAGATCGAGTTCGCGGCCGAGCTTGCGGTGGTCGCGCTTTTCGGCCTCTTCGAGCATCGTCAGGTACTGCTGCAGATCGTCCTTGCTGGCCCAGGCCGTGCCGTAGATGCGTTGCAGCATCTCGTTGTTGTGGTCGCCGCGCCAGTAGGCGCCCGCCACCTTCATCAGCTTGAAGTGCTTGAGCTTGCCGGTGCTGGGCACGTGGGGGCCACGGCACAGGTCTTCGAACGCGCCTTCGCGGTACAGGCTCACATCTTCATTGCTGGGGATGGAGGCAATGATCTCGGCCTTGTAGTTCTCGCCCAGACCCTTGAAATAGGCCACGGCTTCGTCACGCGGCAGCACGCGGCGCACCACGGGCTCGTCCTTGTTGGCCAGCTCGGTCATGCGCTTTTCGATCGCCACCAGGTCTTCGGGCGTGAAGGGGCGCTTGTAGGCGAAGTCGTAGTAGAAACCGTTGTCGATCACCGGGCCGATGGTGACCTGGGCTTCCGGGAACAGCTCCTTGACGGCATAGGCCAGCAAGTGGGCGGTGGAGTGGCGGATCACTTCCAGGCCATCGGCGTCCTTGGCCGTCACGATGGACAGCGGCATGTCGCGGTCGATGACAAAGCTGGTGTCCACCACCTTGGCGTTGTCGCCCAGACCTACCTTGCCAGCCAGCGCGGCCTTGGCCAGGCCAGCGCCAATCGATGCAGCGACCTCGGCCACCGACACGGGGCCCGGGTAGTCGCGCTTGGAGCCATCGGGAAGCGTAATTTGAACCATGAGAAATCCTAAATAATCGTGAGCTTTTACCAAGCCGCGCTGCCAGAAAAGCAAAAAGCGCGGAGCTTGTCCGCGCTTTGGTGTAAGGAGACGAAATCGTCGTACAGGCGCGAACCACCGGCCTTACTGGCCAGTCAAACCCCAAGTGGTTGTAGTTCGCGGTGTCATAACCGATGTTGCCTTTCTCGCTCTTACCAGTGGATGGAATCTAAAACGACTGTCATTTTCCCACATTCTGATGCAATCTGCTGGTCTTCCCGCAATCCGGGCGCCAACGGGCTTGCCATAATCAAAACGATAGCAGACCTTGACGATTAGATATGCCCTATCGCTACGCCCGATCTGTTGGAATGTCCGCCTGCCTGGCTGCGTTATTGCTGCAAGGGGGCTGCTCCAGCACCCCGCCCACCCGCGGCAAAGTCCCCGAACGCGATATGCAGGCCCAGGAATGGGGCCAGTCCGATGTGAACCGCATGGCCACCTTGAGCATGCGCGCCAACCTGCAAAGCCTGTATGTGCTGATGGACAAGCTCTACCGCCGCAACCCGCAGGAGTGGCGCAAGGGCGGTTTTGACAACCGCGAAGCGGCGATGAAGGCCGTGCGCGAGGCGATCGAAAACCAGCAACCCTGGCCCGAACTGTTGGATCAACGCGACATTGCCGGCATGAGCATGGCATTGGCGCCCGAATTTGCCGGCGACCGGGTGGCCGCCTTCACCTGGGCCACGGCCGACATGCTGATCACCGCCTACGGCGGCCGCACCACCTTCTACCTGATCCATGGGCTCGATGCCCAGGCGGTCTACAACGCCTCGCGCAACCTGGAGATTGCCAACTGGATGCTTACCCACCGCAAGCTGGGCAATGGCCAGACCATGCTGCTGAGCAACGAGCTCAATGCCAGCGAGCGCAACCTGAGCTTTGAGCGCGAATTTGGCAAGATGATTGCCCGCAATGACCTGATGGCCGATGTCGTGTCCGAGAAATACCGGCGCGCGGTGATTGGCTATGTGCAGGGGCTGGCCGGCGGCAGCTTGCTGCAGTTCCTGCCGGTGCAGGCAGTGGCGCATTAACGCGCCCTCCTCACCCACCCCTTTGCAGAACCACTCGCTTATCGCACAGGCAGCGGCAGATGCAGGCTGCGCTTGAGCGTGGCCAGCGCAATCGAGGTGTTGAAGCGCTGGATATTCTGGTCGCCGTCAAACAGCCGCTGGGTGATCGCCTGGTACTCCTGCATGTCGCGCGCGGTCACCACCAGCAGGTAGTCCGTCTGGCCGGTGACGGCATAGCACTGCTGCACCGCCGTCTCCGCCGCCACCCGGGCGCGGAAGCCCTGGGTCAGCGCATCGAGCTCATTGACCAGCTGCACCTCGATAAAGATCGTCAGCGGCCGGCCCACGGCCTCGGGGCTGAGCTGCGCGGTATTGGCCGCAATCACGCCGCTGTCTTGCAGGCGGCGGATGCGCCGCTGCACGGCAGCCGGTGACAGGTTCACCTGCTCGGCCACCTCGCGCTGGGGGCGCAGGTTGTCGCGCTGCAGGATGGCCAAAATGGCCAGGTCGAAGGGATCGAGTTCAGCGTTCATCGCAAGGGCCTGGAGGAGGAGTGCGCAGCAAGAGTGAAACTTGCATTTGGCACCGATTTTTCGAGCAATTTACTTCGCCCAGCTGCAATATTATCTCGGCCATGCAAGATTCTCTCTGGCAGCGGCTGCTGCCCTCCTTGGCCGTATTGGGCTCGGTCAGCGCGCTGTGCCTGGGCACCAGCTTTGCCAAACACCTGTTCCCCGTTGTCGGCGCCCAGGGCACCACCGCGTTGCGCGTGGGCTTTTCGGCATTGCTGCTGCTGCTCATCTGGCGCCCCTGGCGCTTTGGGCCTAGCAGGGCCCACCTGGGGCAGATTGCGATCTTTGGCGTGGTGCTGGGCCTGATGAACCTGCTGTTCTACATGGCCATCAAGCGCCTGCCCTTTGGCGTGACGGTGGCCATCGAGTTTGTCGGCCCGCTGTCGGTGGCGGTGTGGACCTCGCGCCGGCTGCTCGATCTGGTCTGGCTGGGCCTGGCGGCGCTGGGCCTGTTTTTGCTGCTGGTGCTGCCGATGTTTGGCGTGCAGACTGCCGCGCTCGACCCGGTGGGCCTGTGCTTTGCCATCCTGGCCTCGGCCTGCTGGGCCGGCTACATCGTGCTGGGCAAGCGCGCCGGCCACATGCATGGCGGCATGGTGGTGTCGCTGGCACTGCTGACTGCGGCCATCGTGGTGGTGCCCTTTGGCATTGCCGAGGCCGGCGCCAAGCTGCTGCAGCCCTCGATCCTGCTCTATGGCCTGGCAGTGGCCGCTGTCTCCAGCGCCATTCCCTACACCTTGGAGATGTTTGCACTCAAGCGCCTGAGCTCGGGCGCGTTTTCCACCATGCTCGCCACCGAGCCCGCCATTGCCGCCATCGCCGGCATGCTGGTGCTGGGCGAGCTGCTGACCGCGACCCAGTGGTCGGCCATTGGGCTGATCATGTTTGCAGCGATGGGCAGCACGCTGACGGCCAAGCCCTCTGCCCCGCCGCAGGCGGCAGCGCCCAAGACCGAAGGCCAGGCCGTCGCCTGAGCACCGCAGCCACCCACCATGCAAAAAGCGCCTGCCGTATAGACGGCAAGCGCTTGGGTGTTGGGATGGAGGCAGCTTAGTTCTCGCCCGCCCACTCCACCTTGGCGCCCAGGCTTTGCAGGTTCTCGACAAAGCGGGGGTGCGCGCGCTTGATCGGCGCGGCATTGCGAATCTCGGAGCGCCCTTCGATGCTGGCGGCCACCATGAACAAGGCAATGGCCACGCGGATGATGTAGGGGCTCTCCACCACGGCGGGGCTGAGCGGATTGCCGCCCAGCGTGACGATGCGGTGCGGGTCGGACGAGAACACATGGGCACCGAACTTGGACAGCTCACCGGTCCAGCCCAAAGCGCCGTCATAGACCTTGTTCCAGAACATCGCATTGCCTTCGGCGCGCACGCCCAGCGCGATGAAGATCGGCAGCAGATCGACCGGGAAGTACGGCCAGGGCGCGGCCTCGACCTTGGTCAGCACATTGCGGGTAAACGGCGTCTCGACCTTGAGCGGGCCCTTGCGGATGGCGCGCGACCAGCCGTCCTTGTGCTCGATCTGCACGCCAAACTTGGCAAAGGTGCGGTCGATCAGCGGGAAGTTGTCGGGTGTGCGGTTGCGCACCTGCACATCGCCGCCGGTGATCGCGCCCAGCGCCAGGAAGGTGGTGATCTCGTGGAAGTCTTCCTCGAAATGGAACTCGCCGCCGCCCAGCTGCTCGACGCCATGCACCGTCAGGCGCGAGGTGCCAATGCCCTCGATCCTGGCGCCCAGCATCACCATAAAGCGGCAGAACTCCTGCACATGCGGCTCGCAGGCGGCATTGGTCAGCACCGAGCTGCCCTTGGCCGTGGCTGCGCACAGCACAAAGTTTTCGGTGGTGGTGACCGAGGCATAGTCCAGCCAGTGCTGCGTGGCCTGCAGCGGGCCATCGCAGCGCACGATGAGCGAGCCCTCGCCATGCTCGACCCGGCCGCCAAAGCGGCGGAACACCTCGATGTGCGGATCGATCTCGCGCACGCCCAGGGTGCAGCCCTTGACGTTGTCCTCCAGCCGCGCCACGCCAAAACGGGCCAGCAGCGGCGGCACCAGCATGATGGACGAGCGCATTTCCTCGGGCAAGTGGTGCTTGCAGGCATCAAAATGCGTGTCGCGGTGGTGCAGTTGGAGCACGCCGCTGGCGTAGTCCATCTGCACGCTGGAGCCGAGCTTGCCGAAGATGTCCAGGATCTTGCGCACATCGGTGATGTCCGGCACGCCATGGAGCACCAGGGGCTGGGCCGTCAACAACGTCGCGCACAGCACAGGCAAAACGGCATTCTTGTTGGACGAGGGAATGATGCGGCCCTGCAAAGGGGTGCCGCCGTGCACGATGAGTTTGGACATGGATGGGGGGAGGTCGCGAATTCTGGAGTGGCCCGTGGCAGTGTGCGCTATCCGGGCCGACCCTGCATGGTACAGCGTCCAAAACAACAAAAGGCACTCGGTTGGAGTGCCTTTTGTAAATACCCGTCAACAAAATGTGCGGGATGCTGCTATGCCCTGCCAGGGCAGCTTGCTTGCCTATCAGAACGCGGGAACCACGGCGCCCTTGTACTTTTCCAGGATGAATTTCTTCACATCGTCGCCATGCAGCGCGCGGGTCAGCTTGGCAATGGCTTCGTCATTGGCGCGGTCCGCGCGGGCAGCAATGA
Source organism: Comamonas sp. MYb69 (assembly GCF_037479315.1). Taxonomy (NCBI): domain Bacteria; kingdom Pseudomonadati; phylum Pseudomonadota; class Betaproteobacteria; order Burkholderiales; family Comamonadaceae; genus Comamonas; species Comamonas sp. MYb69. Next base: position 62,841 of record NZ_JBBGZG010000016.1, on the reverse strand, counting down.
TGTTGGTGTAGGGCGAATCAGAACCTTCGATGAACAGCGCGTCCTTGGTCGGGTTGAGCTTGGCTTCGATCGCGTAGTTGGTGTTGATCAGGGCCAGATCGACATCACCCAGCGCGCGCGGCAGCAGCGGCGCTTCGAGTTCCTTGAACTTGAGCTTCTTGGGGTTCTTGGCGATGTCCAGCGGGGTGGAGGTCAGCTTGGAGGCGTCCTTGAGCTCGATCAGGCCGTGCTTTTGCAGCAGCAGCAAGGCGCGGCCGCCGTTGGACGGGTCATTGGGGATGGCCACGGTGGCGCCGTCCTTCAGGTCCTTGATGTTCTTGATCTTGCTGGAGTAGGCGCCAAAGGGCTCCACATGCACCTTGCCATTGGGCACTTGCACCAGCGAGCTCTTGCGGTCCTTGTTGTAGCTGTCCAGGTAGGGCTGGTGCTGGAAGAAGTTGGCATCGAGCTGCTTGTCTTCCACCGCCGCATTGGGCTGGATGTAGTCGCTGAACTCGCGCACTTGCAGATCCACACCCTCGGCCTTGAGCTTGGGCTTGATGAAATTGAGGATTTCGGCATGTGGCACCGGCGAGGCCGCCACTTTCAGCACCACATCGGCAGCGTGGGCAGACACGGCCAGGGCCGCGATGGCAAGAACGGAAAGCGTTTTTTTGAACATGGTGTTTTGAACAGATGAGAAAGACCAGCCCGGGCAACACATGGATTTTTTCTTGATGGGACTGAACCAAGATGGTGCAAGTCTAGCCTTGATTAGCATATCGATCAAAGAATATAAAGAGATTTGGTTATAAAGAAATTGATCTTTATGGCCCAAAGCGACAGTCCGGGCAGCCGCCGGCCGCCGGGCGCCGGGCGCCGGCCGCGCTATGCTCTGGGCCATGTCTAGCCCGTTTGACCCCGAGCAACTGCTGCGCCTGCTCACCACCCCCATGCCTTTTGGCAAGTACCAGGGCCGCGCCATTGCGGACCTGCCAGGCAATTACCTCAACTGGTTTGCCCGTGAAGGCTTTCCCAAAGGCGATCTGGGCCGGCTGCTGGCACTGATGCACGAGATCGACCACAACGGCCTGGGCGAGTTGCTGCGCCCTCTGCGCGCCAGCCTGCAGGCGAGCGGGCAGGCCGTTGGGCAACCGCCGCGAAAATGAAAAAACCCGCAGGCTGCCAGCAGCTGCGGGTAGGTTCAGGTCGTTAAGACGCGTATTACTTGACGGCAGAGCGGGCTGCGTCGGCCTTGGCCTTGGCGTCATCGGCCTGCTTTTGCAGCGCAGCCGCTTCGGCTTCTGCCTTCTTGGCTTCGGCTTCCTTGGCTGCGGCTTCTTCCTTGCCCTTGTCACCGCCCATGGCGCCTGCCATGGCACTGCCGGCCATCGTGCCAGCGACGGCGCCCACGGCGGCTGCGCCCATGGTGCCCATCATGCCGGAGCCGCCGGCCGGTGCCGCGGCGGCAGGGGCTGCAGCTGCTGCTGGAGCGGCCGCAGGTGCAGCGGCTGCTGGCGTCGCAGGCTTGGCTGCAGGCGCTGGAGCCGCCTTTTGCGTGGCTGCGGGGCGCTTGACACCGCCACCCATGCGCTTGGCGTGGGCCAGGCCTGGCAGAACCAGACCGGCAATGGTCAAAGCAAGAACGGATGCAGTGGTGCGAAAAGAGGGGTTCACTACGAAATTTCCAAATAAAAGGCCGGGGCCACAGGCCGGTTGCCTGCTTGCCTACCCTGGGTACATGAGGGGAAACGCTGCAAATTCAAGTGCTTGGCAGCACGGCTTGCAGCGGTATGGCTCGGCTTTGGTTATTCGTTATGCGTAGCGCGCAGCTACAAATATTGTAGAGCAAGCGCTGGGCCCAGCCCCCTGTGCAAGACCTTGGGCGCCGCCAGCTATCGCCTGGCTCAGGCAGCCGCGATGCTGCCGAGCCCGCTGTACACCCACCAGGCCAGCGCCAGCATCATCACACCGGTAAAGCCGTCCATCACGCGCCAGGCCTGGGGCTTGGCAAACAGGGTTTGCAGGCGCCGGCCGGCGCTGGCCAGCATCACAAACCAGGCCAGGCTGGCACAGGCCGCGCCCAGCACAAAGATCCATTTCAGGCTGCCATCCTGGCGCGCACCGATCGAGCCCACCAGCACGACGGTATCCAGGTACACATGGGGGTTGAACAAGGTAATGACGACCAGCGCCCCCAGCACGCGCCACAGGCCGCGCCGGGCTGCGGTGGCGGGCGCATCCCCGTCAGCATCGGCAGCGGGTGCTGCGCCAGCGGGCATCGCGGCGCGCCACAGCGCCATCAGGCCGTAGGCCAGCAAAAACAGTGCGCCGCCCAAGGTCAGGTAGTAGGCCAGGGTGGGCGAATCCCCCAGCACCTGGGCCATGCCGGCCACGCCGATGCCGATCAGCAGCGCATCGCTGAACACGCACCAGGCGACGCAGGCGCGCACATGCTCGCCACTCACGGCCTGGCGCAGTACATACAGGTTTTGCGCACCGATCGAGACGATCAAGGAAAGGCAGACCGTGAAACCGGCCAGCCAGGTAGAAGTCATGCTTGTTGTCCACATGGCGGCTATTGTGCGGCGCACCAACAAATAAGTAAAATTAAACAATCTTAGTCAAATGAAGTAAAACTAAATGCTGGATTACCTGGGACTGGCCGCGCTGGCGGCCGTGGTGCGCGAGGGCAGCTTCGAGCGCGCCGCCAAGAAACTCCATGTCACCCCGTCGGCGGTGTCGCAGCGCATCAAGCAGCTCGAAGAGCGCAGCGGCCAGGTGCTGGTGCAGCGCGGCAACCCCTGCACCGGCACCGAGGCCGGCCTGCGCCTGTGCCTGCACCTGGAGCAGGTGGCCTTGCTGGAAAACGCCCTGCGCCGCAGCAACCCCGACCTGCTGCCCGACGCGCCGGTCGCGCCGACGATCAAGCTGGCCGTCAATGCCGACTCGCTCTCGACCTGGTTCATGGATGCGATGGCCGAGTTCACCGCCAGCGGCAACGAGCTGCTGGACCTGCGGATCGACGACCAGGACCACACCGCCCAGGCGCTGCGCGAGGGGGCCGTGCTGGGCGCGGTGACCGGCACCAGTGGCCAGATCCCCGGCTGCAACAGCTGGCCGCTGGGCACGATGCGCTATGTGGCAGCGGCCAGCCCCGGCTTTATGGCGCGCTACTTTGCAGACGGGGTGAGCACCCAGACCTTGGCCCAGGCGCCCATCATGACCTTTGACCGCAAGGACCGGCTGCAGGACCAGTGGCTGCAAGCCCAGGGCCTGGCCTCCCGGGGCGGCGGGCCCCGGCATTTTCTGCCATCCAACCAGGGCTATGTGCGGGCCTGCGAGATCGGCATGGGCTGGGGCATGCATCCCACGGTGCTGATTGCCGAGCAGCTCGCGCGCGGCAGCCTGGTGCCGCTGGTGCCCGGCACCTCGCTGGATGTGCCGCTGTACTGGGCGCTGCCGCGCAGTGCGCAGACCAGCCTGGCCCGGTTGACGGACTGCGTCATGCGCGCGGCCAGCCGCGTGCTCGCGCCCGCCGCATGAGCGGCATGGATTGTCAGCACAGCGCAGGCCTGTGCGCCTATGATGCGAGCAGCTGCAGCGCCAGACCACCAGCCTGGGCGCTGCCGCAGAGGGAGGACTCCATGGTTTTCATTAGAAAGAGCACAGCATGATTGAGGTGCAGGATCTCATCGTCGACTACCCCGGCCACCGCGCGCTGCATGGTGTCAGCCTGCAGATCGAGGCGGGCACCGTCACCGCCTTGGTGGGCCCCAATGGCGCGGGCAAATCCACCTTGCTGCGCTGCATTACCGGGCTGGAAGCGCCGCTCAGCGGCAGCACCCGGGTGGCGGGCATCGATGTGCAGCAAGCGCCCCGCCGCGCCCACCAGTGCATGGGCTATCTGTCGGATTTCTTCGGGCTCTACGAGACCCTGAGCGTGGCCCAGTGCCTGCAGTACGCCGCCGAAAGCCAGGGCCTGAGCCGCAAGGCAGCCACCTTGCGCGTGCATGCGGTGGCCGAGCAATTGGCGCTGACGGCCAAGCTGGGCCATGCCACGCGCAATCTCTCGCGCGGCCAGCGCCAGCGCGTGGCCATTGGCCAGGCCATCATCCATGAGCCCCAGGTGCTGCTGCTCGATGAGCCGGCCAGCGGGCTGGATCCGGAAGCGCGCAGCAGCCTCTCGAGCCTGTTCCGCCAGCTGCAGGCCCAGGGCATGACCCTGGTCGTCTCCAGCCACATCCTGAGCGAGCTCGACGAGTACTGCAGCCATATCCTGTCAATCCGCGAAGGCCGCATCACCAGCCACGGGCCCTTGAATGCGGTCGCCGGTGCGGGCGGCAGCGGCGCCCTGCCCTCCGAGCTGGTGATGCAGCTGGAGCTGGCAGCGCCGCTCGCCCAGCCCGAGCTGGCGCTGGCCGGCTACCGCCTGGTAGATATGCGTGCGGGCCGTGAAGGCAGCGCCAGCCACATTCTGTGGATTGGCATGCCCGCGCAGGACAGCGCGGCCCGCGTGCAACTGCTGCAGCAGCTCGTGGCCCATGGCGCGCAGGTGCTGGGCTACCAGGAGGCGCGCACCAGCCTGCAGGAGCGCTACCAGCAAAGCCTGGAGGCGCCCGTTGATCCCCAAGCGCTGTTTGCCAAGGAGTGGCCATGAATCCGGAATTTCGCCGCCAGCTCAGCCTGGAGCTGAGCCCTGCGCGCCTGGTGCTGATGCCTGCCATCTTGCTGATGCTGGCGATCTGCGTGTTTGTCATCGAGGGCAAGCAGCCGCTGGTTTATTTGCACAAGGGCGCGATGACGCTGGTGGGCCTGCTGGCCGCCTGTGTGGGCACCTTCACCGCACTGTCCAGCATCAATGACGAGCTGAACGAACGCACCTGGGACCAGCAGCGCATGAGCGCCATGGGCCCCTGGCGCATGGCCTGGGGCAAGCTGCTGGGCGGCCCCAGCTACGCCTGGTATGGCGCGCTGCTGTGCAGCGCAGCGGCCCTGCTCTGCGGCTTCTGGCTGGGCGAGCTGGCCGAGACCGTGTTGGTGCTCGTCCTCACCATCGTGGGCGCCTGCGCGCTGCACTGCGCGATGATGGCCAGCCGCCTCTACAGCATGGACCCCAACAAGCCGGCCACCAGCCGCAACGTCTGGGTGCTGGTGGTGCTGGTGTTCCTGCTGCTGCAACTCGTCAGCAGCCTGGTGGTGGGGCTCGATAGTCTGCTGGGCGGTGATGGTGGCGGCGCCTGGTGGGGCCTGCACCTGGGCTCGGGCGCGCTGCTGCTGATTTTTGCCGCCGCCAGCCTGCTGCTGGGCCTGCTGGCGCTGTGGCGGGCGATGTCGATGCAGCTGTCGGTGCCCACCACGCCCTGGGCCTGGGCGCTGGGCAATGCGGCGGGCTGCCTGCTGCTCGTGGGCCTGGTGCCCAGCGGCACCGGCCGGGCGCTCACCGGCATGCTGCTGCTGGCGCTGGTGACCTACTACGCCGCTGCGCTGGAGAGCCAGGTGGCGCAGCGCTGGCGCGCCCTGATCTATAGCGCGCAGCACGGCCAGTGGCGGCGCTTTTGGCAGAACATGCCGCTGTGGCCGATCAGCTGGTGCATGGCCTTTGCGGTGCTGCTGCCAGCCTACCTGTTGTGGAATGCCGACCCGCTGTCCAACCGCACCCAGTTGGGCCCGCTGGCCTTCATGGTGCTGCTGCATGTGCTGCGCGACTGCGGCATCTACCTGGTGTTCTCGCTGCGCAAAAGTAGCCGCTCGCCGCTGGGCATGACCTTGCTGGTGGTCTTTGTGCTCAGCGCCCTCCTGCCCGCGATGTTCTGGTCGCTGGGGCTGGCGCCGCTGTTCGAGCCACTGTTTGGCGCCTTTGACCCGCGCCTGTCGTCCAACTTCCAGCATGCGCCGGCGCTGGGCTGGCTCGCCTGGGTGGGCATGCTGCTGCAGCTGGCGGTGCTGGCCCTCATCCTGGTCTGGCGCTTCAAGGCCATCACACCCCAGGCGGGCGGCAAGGACCTGTTTGCGCTCTAGCCAAACACCCAGGCGCCAATCCAGGGTGCCGCCAGCACATTGAGCGCGCCGGCAATCATCATCACCAGCGAGGCGGCCACGCCTTGCTGGGGGCCGGCCATCTGCGCCTTGGCCACGCCCGAGCCATGGGCCGATCCGCCCAGCATGGCCCCCGCCGCCACCCGGCTGCGCAGCCGGGGCAGCAGGCGCAGCACCAGGCCACCAATCAGCATGCCGGTCACCCCGGTGAGCAGCACAAACAAGGCCGCCAGGTCCAGCGGGCCACCGATGGCCCGCTCGGCCTCCACCGCAAAGGGCGTGGTCACCGAGCGCATGGCTAGCCCTTTTTGCAGCAAGGGCGACAGGCCCAGCCAGCGCGCCAGCCAGACCGACGTCAGGATGGACACCGTGCTGGCCACCAGCACGCCGGCAACGATGGACATCCAGTGCTTGCGCACCATCTGGCGGTAGTCATACAGCGGCAGCGCAAAGGCAACCGTCGTCGGCCCCAGCAGCCACACCAGCCAGTGGGTATGGGTGCGGTAGTCCTCGTAGCCAATACCCAGCAGCAGCAGTGCGGCCACCAGCACCACAGGCGTGCCGATGATGGGCATCAGCACCGTATGCGGATAGCGCCGGTACAGCCGCTTGTTGAGGTAATAGCACAGCACGGTCAGCAGCAGCGACAGCAGCGCTGCGCTGCCATGGCTCAGCGGCCACAGCGGCAACAACGAGGTCGAGAGGACAGGCGCCGCAGTCATCGCGCCACCTCCGCTGGCGCCTTGGCGCCGCGCTGCTGGCTGCGCTTGCGCTGGGCCAGGCGCAGCTCCAGCCGGTAGACCGCATCGACCGCCAACGCGGTGGCCACCATCACGCAGGCCGTGCTCAGCACAATCACCAGCACAATGCGCAGGCCCTGGCTGCGCACCAGTTCGCCATAGTTGACGACCACCAGCATCGCGGGAATGAAGAACAGCAGCATGTCCGACAGCAGCCAGTGCGTGCCCTGCGCCAGCCAGCGGCCGGGCACGGCCCGGCTGAACAGCCCCAGCGCCAAGGCGGCAAAGCCGATCAGGCCGGCCGGTATGCGCCAGCCCATATGGCTGCGCAGAGCCTCGGCTGCCAGCCAGATGGCGCACAGCAGTGCCACTTGCCAGGCGGTGCGCGCCGCCTGGCGGGCAGGCTTGGGCAGCTGCATGCGCGCGGGTCTGCCCTCGCCCGCCGCCCTCTTGTCGCTTGTCATGGAATCCTCGGTCTGGCCCGGAGGCCAGCTGGCAGTGGCCGCGGTGCGGCCCCTTGCCTCACCATGCTGCACTGCACAAACGGATTGTAAAAATGGCGGATCTATTCGTAAAATGACTTATTCTTATAAATTCAATTCCAAATAGGAATCCACCATGGATCTGCGCGCGCTGCGTTATTTTGTCGAGGTGGTCCAGCGCAACAGCTTCACCCGTGCGGCAGAGGCGCTGTATGTCACCCAGCCGACCATCAGCAAGATGGTCAAGAGCCTCGAAGACGAGCTGGGCGGGCCCTTGCTGCTGCGCGAAGGCCGCTATGTGCGGCTGACCGATGCCGGGCGCGTGGTGTTTGAGCGGGGCCAGGCGCTGCTGCAGGACGCCAGCCGCCTGCGCCAGGAAGTGGCCGAGGTCGATGGCATTGCGCGCGGCACGCTCAGCGTGGGCGTGTCACCCACCACGGGCCACTACATGGCGCCCATCTTTGCGCAGTACCGCCAGCGCTACCCGGGCGTGCAGCTGCAGCTGCATGAGCGCGGCGCGCGGGCGCTGGAGCAAGCGGTGACGGATGGCGAGATTGACCTGGCCATGGGCCTGCTGCGTGCAGGCAGCCCCTTGGCCAGCCTGCGCATTCAGACCCACCATACCGTGGCCGTTTTTGCCCATGCGCGCGCGCCCCAGGGCTTGAGCCAGGTGCGTTGGAGCGACCTGGCGGCCCTGCCCTTTGTGATGTACGAGAGCGACTTTGCGCTGTATGAGGGCGTGCAGGGCTGCTGTGCGCAGGCCGGCTTTTCGCCGCAGATTGCGCTGCAAAGCCGCTACTGGGATTTGATTGGCGACCTGGTCGCCGCCGATGCGGGCATTGCCATCATGTTCGACCATGTGGCCAGCCGCTTTGACCCGGCCCAGGTGCGCTGCCTGCCCGTGGTCGAGCCCGCGCTGAGCCACGACTTTGGCCTCACCTGGCGGCCTCGGGATCTGTCCAAGGCGGCCAGCGCCTGGCTGGCGCTATGCCAGGCGCGCTATCCGCAGGCCCAGCCCTGAACCTGGGACACAGCCTCAGACCTGGGGCATGAAGGCATCCTGGCGGCTGGGCTCGGTGGCCGCTTTGCGCGGGGTCGCACTGGCCGCCGCACCAGCCGCCGCATTGGACGCGGCCATGCAGGGAATCGTGGCCGGCTGGCGCAGCGGGTGGAAGTTCAGCAGCTGCGTGGCCATCATGGTCTCGACCATGAAGCAGCACAGCGCCGAGACAAAGCTGACCACACCCAGGCCAAAGCTGAACATGGCGGCCAGCGACCAGCTGTTGGCGTCGATCTCGGTCTTGGTGGTCTGGCCGACGAAGAGCAGGATGATGGTCAGCGCAATCAAGGCGCCGCACAAGGTCAGCAAACCAATGCAGAGGTTGGCCAGGCGCCCGCGCCGGCGCAGAAAGTTCAGCTCCAGCAAGGAGCGCTGCACATAGTCCTCGTCCTTGGACGCCATCATGCGGTCTTCCAGCACACGGCCCCGGTCGATGATGCGCGCCAGCCGGCCGGCGACGGCGCCGATCATCCCCGCCACCCCGGTGAGAAAGAAAACGGGAGCCACAGCCAGCTGGATGCTGTGGGTGATGTTGCTGACGTCGATGGACATGGTGTTAGGGCAGAGAGGGTGGACAAACTGCGCGGCCGCACACGCCTTGTGCGGGCTGCCGCGCCTGCGATGAACACTGCAAAATTCAAGCCAACATTCTCGCACCAAATAGGTGCAAACCCTAATACCTTTTCTGCCCCGTTTCTGGGCTGATTTGCAGCAAATTGTGTGCTCAGTAGTGCGGCGGCAGCTCGTCGCGTGCACCTGGCGCAACAGATCCAGTCTCGGGCATGCGCTGCTGCAGGTCCTTGACCAGGTGCAGCAGGCGGTCGATCTGCTGCTGTTGCTTGTAGATCGTCAGGTTGAGCTCTTCGAGCAGGTCATCGGCATAGGCCGCCTTGATCTCCAAGGCTTCAAGGCGCTGCTGCAGGGGTTCGAGGGTGGACATGGCGGCTCCTGGCTAAAAAGGGGGCGGGCGAGGCAAAGAATAACGCCGGCATGTGACAGCGCACATGCCGGCGTTGGGGATGTCAAAAACGCTTACAGCGCCTTGGCCAGACGGGCAATGCCCTCTTCGATGCGGGCAATATCAGCGGTGGCAAAGGACAGGCGCAGGGTCGAGGTATCGGGGTTCTGCGCAAAGAACGGCGTGCCGGGCACAAAGGCCACGCCCTGCTCGATGGCACGCTTGGCCAGCGCATTGCCGTCCGTCTCCTGGCCACGGGCGCCCGTCAGCTGCACCCAGATGAACATGCCGCCCAGCGGCTGCACAAAGCGCACCGCATCACCCAGCTGGCTGCGCAGGCCCTCGCCCATGGCCTTGCTGCGCGCCGCGTAGGTGGTGCGCACGCGGTCCAAGGTGGCGGGCATGCGGCCGGCTTTGAGGTACTGCGCGGCGGTGGCCTGGCTGAAGGTGCTGGTATGCGCATCGCTGAACTGCTTGCACATGACGCACTTGCCCAGCAGCTCGGCCGGCGCAATCAGCCAGCCCAGGCGCAGGCCGGGGCTGAGCACCTTGCTCATGCTGCCGCAGTGAGCCAGGTAGTCGCGGCTGCCGGGCACGCTGTCCGACAGCGCCAGCATGCTGGGCGGCGGCGGCGCATCAAAGTACAGGTCGCCATAGGGGTCGTCCTCGACCACCAGGGTCTGGTGGCGCACGGCCATCTCCAGAATCTGGCGGCGGCGCTCCAGGCTCAGCAGCGCGCCGCTGGGGTTGCCAAAGGTGGGAATCAGGTAGACCAGCTTGGGCTGGTGCTCGGCGATCAGCTGCTCCAGCGCTTCGGGGATGACGCCGTTCTCGTCGGTGGGGGCGCTGATGACTTCGGCGCCGTAGAGGCGGAAGCACTGGATCGTGGCCAAAAAGGTCGGGCCTTCGACGATCACCTTGTCGCCGGGCGAGATCATCGTCTTGCCCAGCAGGTCCAGCGCCTGCTGGCTGCCGGTGGTGACGATCAGCTGCTCGGGCGTCAGCGACTGCACGCCCTTGGCGGCCATCAGGCCCACGATCTGCTCGCGAAACGGCTGGTAGCCCTCGGTCGCACCGTACTGCAGCGCGGCACCCGGCTCCTCGGTCAGCGCCGCATTGGCGGCCTCGCGCACCCCTTCCACATCGAACATGGCTGCATCCGGAAAGCCCCCGGCAAAACTGATGATGCCGGGCTTGCCCAGCAGCTTGAACAGTTCACGGATGGCGGACGTCTCGACATTGTCGAGGCGGGAGGCAAAGCGCAGTGTCATGGAGTGTTCTCTCAAATCAAAAAAGCGCAGCCAGGTCGAGCGACCGGCCGCCCTGGCATTTTGCTACTTTTTACCGGCCCCATGCGTCGCTCTGGCATCCCTGAGCCCGCCATTGGCCCCTCCTATCGACTATGCTTGCGGTCCAAAGGATTTTGTCACCATGCGCATCGCCGCTTTCTTCATTGTTTTGGTCAAATTGCTGGCCTCGCTGCTCATGCTTGCGGGCGTTGTCTGGGCCTGCGGGGCGCTGTGGTTTCAGCTGGCGCAGTCGGTCAAGTCGGGCTCGGCCCGGGGCTTGCTGCTGGGGGTCTGGGTGGGGGTGGGCCTGTACTGCATCTACCTGCTGTGGCAGCAGCGTGCGCCCCGGGGCCTGCTGATCTATGGGCTGCTGTTGGCAGCCATCCTGGCCTGGTGGGCCAGCATCCAGCCGTCCAACACGCGCAAATGGGCGCCCGATGTGGCCCAGCAGCTGTCGGGCACGGTCCAGGGTGACCTGGTGCAGCTGCACAATGTGCGCAATTTTGACTGGCAGACCGCGAGCAAGGCAACGGCGCGCTGGGAAGACCGCAACTACGACCTGCGCCAGCTCGTCTCGGTGGACATGAGCACCTCGTACTGGATGGGCCCGGCCATTGCCCACACCCTGGTGTCCTTTGGCTTTGACGACGGCAAGGGCCCGCGTCGCTACCTGACCTTCTCGGTGGAGATCCGCAAGGAGCGCGGCGAGCAGTTCTCGGCCGTAGGTGGCTTTTTCAAGCAGTTCGAGCAAAGCCTGGTCGCAGCCGATGAGCGCGACATCCTGCGCGTACGCAGCAATATGCGCGGCGAAGAGGTCTACCTCTACAGCGTGGCCATGCCGCGCGCTGCGATGCGCTCGCTGTTTATCGCCTATGTGGACAAGGCCAATGCGCTGGTCGAGAAGCCGCAGTTCTACCACACGCTGTTTGCCAACTGCACCACCATCGTGTTCGAGATGGTGCGGCGCATTGTGCCGGGCCTGCCGATGGACTGGCGCCAGCTGGCCAGCGGCTACCTGCCCCAGTATGTGGACAGCCTGGGCGCCCTCGCCCGCCCGAATGACTTTGAGGCCATCCATGAGGCGGCCCACATCAACGCCCGCGCCAAGGCCGTGCGCCCGGGTGAGGATTTCTCGGCCGCCATCCGCCAGGGCGTGCCGCAGGCGCCGCTGCAGCCCTGATGCAGGGACCCAGGCTCGGACCTTGCCAGATAATGGCAGCCGAGCCTGCACAACCACACGATGAAAACCGCTGATATCCAACCCTTCTTCGCCACCTTGAAGGCGGCCAATCCTTCGCCCCAGACCGAGCTGGAATACACCTCCGTGTTCGAGCTGCTCGCCGCCGTGCTGCTGTCGGCCCAGGCGACCGATGTGGGCGTGAACAAGGCCACCCGCAAACTCTTTCCGGTCGCCAACACGCCCCAGGCCATGCTGGCGCTGGGGTTGGAAGGCCTGGAGGGCTATATCAAGACCATCGGCCTGTACCGCAGCAAGGCCAAGCACCTGATGGAGACCTGCCGCATTCTGGTCGAGCAGCATGGAGGCAGGGTGCCCGATACGCGCGAGGCGCTCGAAGCCCTGCCCGGCGTGGGCCGCAAGACCGCCAATGTGGTGCTCAATGTGGCCTTTGGCCAGCCCACCATGGCGGTGGACACCCATATCTTCCGGGTGAGCAACCGCACCGGCCTGGCGCCCGGCAAGAACCCGCTGGAAGTCGAAAAGCAGCTGATGCAGCGCGTACCCGATGACTACGCCGTCGATTCGCACCACTGGCTGATCCTGCTGGGCCGCTATGTCTGCCAGGCGCGCAAGCCGCGCTGCTGGGAATGCCTGGTCAGCAGCTACTGCGATTTCTCGCCCAAGACGCCGCCGCCCCAAGGCGCGCTGCGCTGATCGCAGCGGCAGGCATCAAGAGCTGCTCTGGGTGCTGACCCCCGCCGATGCAAAGCTGGCCATGTCGCGCAGCATGGCGCAGGCCGACTCCAGCAGCGGCCAGGCCAGCGCCGCACCGGAGCCCTCGCCCAAGCGCAGCTGCCAGTCAAGCAAAGGCTGGGCCTGCAAGGCCGCCAGCAAATGGCTGTGGCCGGGCTCGCCCGAGCGATGGGCATAGACGCAGCGCTCCAGCACCGCCGGCTGCAGGCGCGAGGCCACCAGCACGGCCGCGCTGGTGATAAAGCCATCGACCACGATCACGCGGCGCTCCAGCGCAGCCTGCAGCACCGCGCCCACCATGGTCGCCACTTCCAGCCCCCCCATCGCGGCCAGCACGGCCAGGGGCTCGTGCACATCGGCATGGCGCGCCAGCACCCGGCGCAGCACCGCCGCCTTGCGCGCCACGCCCTCGCCGCTCAGCCCGGTACCTGCGCCAGTGACGGCTTCCACATCCAGGTTGCACAGCCGCGCCAACAGCAGCGATGCGCTGGAGGTATTGCCAATGCCCATCTCGCCCAGCAGCAAGGCATTGCCGGGCAAGGCCTGTAGCAAAGCGCGGCCATTGGCAATGGCCGCTTCGCACTGCGCCATGTCCATCGCCGGGCCCAGGCTGCTGTCTTGCGTGCCCGGAGCCACCTTGCGCAGCCACAGGCGGGGCGCGCCTGTGGGCAGCGCATCGGTCTGGGGTGCAAAATCGCGGGCCACGCCGCAATCGACCACATTCAGCGCCACGCCATGCTGGCGTGACAGCACACTCACCGCCGCCCCGCCGGCCAGAAAATTGCCCACCATCTGCCAGGTCACATCGGCCGGGTAGGCCGACACACCCTGCGCCACCAGGCCATGGTCGGCCGCAAACACCACCATCTGGGGATCGGCCAAGCGCGGCTGGGTGCTGCCCAGGATGCAGGCGATGCGCAAAGCCAGCGCTTCGAGCAGGCCCAGCGAGCCCAGCGGCTTGGTCTTGTTGTCCAGCAGCTGCTGCACTTGCTGGCGAAAGGCGGCGTCCTCGATCGAGGCAATGGAAGGGATGAGCGGGGAGAACGAGGATTCGGACATGGTCAAGCTAGAGAACGGGGCACGGCGATACGCCAAGCTGCCAGTATCGCGCTGCCCGCCCCGGTTTGCAGCCCGGCGCGCACAAACCATGCAAAAACGCTCTGCGCAGCAAAAGCTGGGCAGAGCGTTGATGGGCGAGACCAGTCAGCTTACTTGGCAGGCACCGTATAGGTGTACTCGCGCAAAATGCCACCGCCTTGCACCGAGCCGCTGTCCTGGCCCTGGGCCACGCGGCCTACGCAGGCACGGCGGTCTTCGTCGGTCTTGAAGACGGCGCAGCGTGCGGTGGCGTTCTCACGGAAGCTCGAACCCGGATCGGTCAGCTGGCCCTGGCGAGCGGCCTGGCGTGCGGCAGCTGCTTCGCGGGCGTTGGAGCTGCCTTCAGCCACATCGGCATTGGCGCGGGCATCGCCGCGCGCTTCACCGCGCTTGTGGTGGGCACCGTGCGGGCCATGCGGCATGGGCTTCATGTGCTTGGCAGGCGGTGGTGGAGGGGGCGGTGCCGATTGGGCGCTGGCATAGCCGGCGGTACCCAGCGCGAGGGCCATCGCGGCCATTTGCAAAGACTGGCGGAACATGTTTTTCATAGCGATCATCCTTATCGGTGATGGGAAGCAACACAAACAGCATGCCTGCGCTGCAAGCGCGCCCCTATCGGCCCAATCCGCCAGTGCTTGCAATATTTGGCCTACAGGCAAACACCTTGGTCATTCAGGGCAAGCGGTCGCCAAACCACTCACCCACCCCTTGGGCCATGCGCGCAAACACCTGGTCCAGGCTGGGTGCGTCGTGGCCAAACAGCGCATGGATGACGGCGGCGTTCTCAAACAGGCCATGCACATAGGTACCCAGCACCTGCGGCGCCCCGCCCTGCCACAGCAGGCCGGGCAGCAGCTCTTGCGCGGGCTGGGCTGCGCCGGCCTGCATGTCGGGGCGCAGTTCGGTCTGGCCGTGGTGGATTTCATAACCCGTCACCACCAGGCCGCTCAGGCCCTGCCAGGGCGCCTGCACGGCGGGCAACAGCAGGCGCGTGGGTTGCACATTCTTTTGCTGTGCAAACAAGGTCACCAGCGGCAGCAGGCCCAGGCCGGCGGCATTGCCGTCCACCCCATGCAGATCGACCAGCGCCTCGCCCAGCATCTGCAGGCCGCCGCAAATACCCAGCACCCGCTTGCCGGCCTGCGCATGGCGGGCAACGGCGGCATCCAGCCCCTGCTGGCGCATCCAGGCCAGATCGGCAGCGGTGGCCTTGCTGCCCGGCAGAATCACCCAGTCCGCATCGCTCAGCTGTGCGGGCGTGCGGGCCCAGAGCACGCGCACGCCGGGCAGCTGCAGCAGCGGCTGGAACTCATCGAGGTTGCTGATGCGCGGGTAGGCGACGATGGCGATGCAGGTGTGCACCGGCTGCCCAGCACCACCACTGCCCCGGTCATCAAACACGCCGTCTTCCTCGGGCAGGCCGTGCTGGAACTGCATCGGAATGCAGGCCACCGTCGGCACGCCAGTCTTGTCTTGCAGCATCTGCGGCGCCGGCGCCAGCAAGGCTGCGTCACCCCGGAACTTGTTGAGCACAAAGCCTTTGATCAGGCTTTGCTCCTCGGGCGGCAGCAGCGCCCAGGTGCCGTAGAGGTGGGCAAAGGCCCCGCCCCGGTCGATATCGGACACCAGCAGACAATGGGCATCGCAGTGGCGCGCCACGCGCATATTGACCACATCGCTGCTGTGCAGGTTGATCTCGGCGGGCGAGCCCGCGCCCTCGATCACCACCACATCGTTCTCGGCGCGCAACGCATCGAGCGCCTGCGCAATCTGCGGCCACACTTTAAGGCTGCGGCCGCGCCAGGGCATTTTGGACAGCGCCTCGTCCACCTGGCCAAACAGCACCACCTGGCTGCGGGTATCGGCCTCGGGTTTGAGCAGCAGCGGGTTCATGCGCACATCGGGCACGGCGCCTGCGGCCAGCGCCTGCAGGTACTGGGCCGTGCCGATCTCGCCCCACTGGCCATCGGGCGTGGCCACCACACGGGCGTTGTTGCTCATGTTCTGCGCCTTGAAGGGCGCCACGTTGTAGCCCTGGGCCCGGTACCAGGCACACAGCGCCGTGGCCACCCAGCTTTTGCCGGCGCCACTGCTGGTGCCCAGCACCATGATGCAGCGCGCGCTCATCGCGTTGCGCTGCCCAGCGGCAGCACCATGCGCGCCATGATGCGCTCCAGCGCCGAGCCCGCATCGCTGCACAGGCCCGTGTGCACCGGCGACGTCTGGATCATGCTGCTGCGCTTGGCGGTAAGCCAATGGAAGCGCGCGCGGTAAGGCAGCTGGCCGATGGGCCCGGCCTCGGGCACGCCAGCGCAAATGGCCACGATGCTGCCCAGGTGGCGGTAGACCGCCTGCAGATCGACTTCTGGATCCAGCGCCAGCAGGCGCGCATCATCCAGCGCGATGGCGGCCTGCAGATAGCCGCTACGCTGGCAGGACAGGATCACGCCAGCGTTGATGAACTCCTCCCGCTCGACCCGGGGCACCACGCGCACGATAGCGTAGTCATACACATCATGCGCGTGCATCGATGGCTCCTTGCAACCAGCGGCCACGCGCTTGCAGGCGGGCCAGAAAATAATTCACATAGGCGGCGCGGTGCGCCTGCGGATCGGCCAGCAACGGGCTGTTGCGGTCTTCCGCAGCCTTGGCCAAGAAGCAGTCGGGCACCGTGGCCAGAATGGCGCTCAGCACCGGCTCGGTCAGTTGCGCGGCCAGCGGCTCGTCCACCTCAGCCAGCAGGCTGGCCTGGGCCAGCAGCACATGGTCGGCAATCGGCGCAAAGGGCTTGCCCGGGTCGGCCACCGTGCCATCCCAGGCATGGTGGAAGGTCAGGGTCGCGCCATGGTCAATCAGCCAGGGCTTGCGCTGCCACATCAGCATATTGGTGTTGCGGGCCGTGCGGTCCACATTGCTGACCAGCGCATCGAACCAGACCAGGCGCGAAGCGAAATCGTCGCTGACCGCATCGACCGCAGGGTCAAAATTGACCGAGCCAGGCAGGTAGTCCAGGCCGACATTGAGGCCATCGCTGGCTCGGATCAGGTCCTGGATCTCGGGGTCGGGCTCGGTCTGCGCGAGCTTGGCGTGCAGCAGGGCCAGCACCAGCTCGGGCAGCGGCAGGCCCAGCGCGCGGGCGATGCCGCCACAGATGAGCTCGCCCATCAGCGCGCGCACGCCCTGGCCAGCCCCCCGGAACTTGAGCACATACAGGCCCAGATCGTCCGCCTCGACGACGGCCGGCATCGAGCCGCCCTCGCGCAGCGGCGTTACATAGCGCTCCACCAAGACGGTGCGCAGTTGCAAAGTTTGTAAATCCATGCCAAATGGTAGCGGTTGCCGCATGTCCTCGCTATGCATCTGCCAGCGACAGCCAGGCCCGCGCCAGCGCCGCCTGCGCCACCGGCGCCATCACGCCCAGGCGCACATGGCCGGGCAGGCCAAAGCTGCGGGCATCGCGCAGCTTGATGCCCTGGCTGCGCAGTGCTGCCAGCCGCGCGGGCAGGTCTGCCTGCGCCAGCGGCAGGCGCGCGACAAAGTAGTTGGCCTGGTGGCCGGGCAGCACCGCCCAGCCCAGGCGTTCGCACAGCGCCAGCTGCCGGCCCTTCCAGTGGCGCAGGGTGTCCAGGCTGCGGGCCAGCCAGGCCTGCACCTCGGGGGTCACCCAGGCCTGCAGCATGGCCACGCCATGGGCGCCCACCACCCAGGAAGGTGCCAGCGCCCGCAGCGCATCGACCTGCGCCTGCGCCGTGTCCTCGGGTGCAATCGCATAGGCAGCGCGGACCCCCGTCATGCCCAGGGCCTTGTTGGGCGTCCACAGCTGCCAGAGCGCGGCCATGTCGCGTGGCGGCGCAGGGCCTTCCAGCCACAGCGGCCGGTAGGCGCAATCCAGCACCAGGCCATGGTGGCTTGCGTCAGCGGGCAAAGCCTGCCACATATCTTCGACCCGGCCCAGTGGACTGGAGGGCTCACAGGCCCAGTGCAGGCCGTCACCCCATGTCATATTGCGGCTGCTGCGACGCAGGCCCCACACCTCTGCCGCCTGGGCGTAGTCGCCATAGCTATGGCGCGGCAGGCTGACCTTGGTGGCGCCCTGGCGCAGCGCATGCTGGGTCAGGCGGTGGATCAGCTCGCTGCTGCTGCCGCCAATGACCAGGCGCTCGGGCGCCACCGCATGGAAGGCCGCCAGCTGCAGGCGCAGCGCCGTGTACTGCGGATCGGGGTACTGCGCCAGGTGCGCCGCCTGCAAGGCCGCTACCGCTTCTGGGCAGGGGCCGCAGGCATTGCGGTTGGTGGAAAAATCATGCGCCGGCACGCCCAAGGCGTCGGTGCCACCATGCTCGTTATCAGCCATGGGCCAAGGCTCCTTGCGCCATCGAGGCGATTGCTATCTTTGCCGCCAAACCCAGCGCCAGCAGCAAGGCGCACAGCGCCTGCGCCCATACCACCCGGCCCGCCAAGGCCAGCGCCCGCTGCACATCCTGGGCCTGCGGAGGCCGGCCTTGCGGGTTGAGCTGGTACACGCCGGGTTTGGAAAGGTGCACACCCAGCACCCGCGCCATGGCCCCCATGGGCCAGCCGCCGTTGGGCGATGGCGTGACCGCCGCATCGCGCCGCAAGCCGGACCAGGACAGGCCACTGGCCAGCAGCGCCAGCCAGGCTGCGGTGATGCGGGCCGGCAACCAGTTCAGCACATCATCGGCCCGGGCCGCCCATTTTCCCGCCCATTGCCAGTGGCGGCGCTGCGCGCCCTGGCCGCGCCAGCCGGGGTAGCCCCACATCGCATCAGCCGTGTTGGCCAGCCGGTACAGCGCCGCGCCCGGCAGGCCAGCCACCGCAAACCAGAACAGCGGCGCCAGCACCGAATCGCTCAGGTTCTCGGCCAGGGTTTCGATCGCGCTCTCGCGCACAGTCGCTGCATCGAGCTGCGCGGTATCGCGGCTTACCAGCCAGGACAGGCGGGCCCGGCCCGCTTCCAGCGATTCGCCGAGCGCGGCCTCGACCGCCAGCACCTCGCTGCGCAGCATGCGCCAGGACAGCAGCGGCTTGAGCAGCAGCCCAGCCACAAGGCCATTCAGCCACCAAGGCGCTGCCTGCAGCAGATACATGAGGGCCGCATACACCCACCAAGCGACGCCCGCCAGCAGGCACCAGGCCAGCGCCGCCAGCACAAAGCGCCCGTAGGCACGCTGCTGCGCCTGGCACGGCGCAATCGCCTGGCCCAGCAGGCCCAGCAGCTGGCCCATATAGACAACAGGGTGCAACCGCACGGGAGGCTCGCCCCAGAGCCAGTCCACCAGCAAGGCCATCAATACGGCCAGCAAGGCGGCCATTGGCGCCTGCCAGTACACCGCAGGGCCAGCATCGGTCATAGCCTGAACCAGCTGCAGCAGCGGGCTTCCACCGGCGAGGGCCAGCTCACCCAGCCAGCCAGCCGTCATGGCTGCGGTCCTTGTTCCATCGATGCGTCCGCTCCGGCCTCGCGCCAGCACTCGTCCATCAGCATGTCCTGCAAGGGTGCACGGCTGGCCCAGCGTTCCTGCTGCAGCATCGGCTCGGCATAGTAGGCCTCCACGGGGCCCAGGCACAAAACAGCCAGCGGGTGCGCGCCATCAGGCATGGCCAGCAACTGCGCCAGCGCCTGGGGCTCGAACAGCGATACCCATCCCATCCCCAACCCTTCGGCGCGCGCGGCCAGCCAGAGGTTCTGGATCGCGCAGGCGGTGCTGGCCACATCCATCTCGGGCAAGGTGCGGCGGCCAAACACATGGGCCTCGCGCCCGGGCGGCATGGCCACCACCAGCACCTCGGCCGCCTGCAGCACGCCCTGCACCTTGAGCTGCATAAAGTCGGCCTCGCGCGCGCCCAGCGCCTGGGCGGTGCGCAGCCGCTCGTCCTCGACCAGCGCATGGATGCGGCTGCGCATCTGCGCATCGCGCACGCGGATAAAGCGCCAGGGCTGCATAAAGCCGACGCTGGGCGCATGGTGCGCCGCGCGCAGCAGGCGCAGCAGGACGGCATCGTCCACCTGGCCGCCGGCAAAGTGGCGCATGTCGCGCCGCTCATGGATGGCGCGGTAGACGGCCGCACGCTCGGCCTCGCTGAAGGCCGTAGCGGCAATCGTGGGGGCGTTGATGGGGGCGGAGTGGGTGTCGCTCATGCCAGCAATCGGCTGCGGGGCCTCAGTCTTCAATGCCGCGCTGCGCCGGGATGCCAGCCTTGAACGCATGCTTGATCAAGGTCATCTCGGTCACGGTGTCGGCCACATCGATGATCTCCTGCGGGCAGCGCCGGCCGGTGATGCAGACATGCACCTCCTTGGGCCGTGCGGCCAAGGTGTCCAGCACCTCTTGCAGCGGCAGCCAGCCATAGATCAGCGGGTAGGTAATCTCGTCGAGCACCACCAGAAAATACGCGCCCGACAGGATGGCCGCCTTGGCCTTTTCCCAGCCATCACGCGCCAGCTGGCCGCTGTGCTCCAGGTCGCGGCTCTTCCAGCTGAAGCCATCGCCCAGGCCTTCGACCGGCAGGCCCACCTGCTCGGCCAGGCGGTGCTCGCCAAAACGGGCGGTCGGCACCTTCATGAACTGGTAGACCTTCACCGCCTTGCCCCGGCCTGTTGCACGGAAGGCCAGGCCAAAGGCCGCCGTGCTCTTGCCCTTGCCGTCACCGGTGTTGACGATCACCAGGCCACGGCGCTCGCCCTCGGGCTTTTCATAAGGCTTTTCGCTGGGTGGCGTTTCAATCTGCATTGGACATCTTTCCTAGTTAGCTTGTGTCTTTGGACCTGGGCCAGGCCCAGCGTCAAGTCAGGTTCAGCTCGCCCTCAAGGGCGAGCAGCGGTGCGCGGCAAGGCCATCCACACGCCATCAATGGCACGCACCTGGATGCGGTGGTCAAACACCGCCTCCAGCGCGGCATGCGTTGCCGGGTCGTCGCAGCGGCCCTGGTGCAGCACCCTGCCCGCCTGCAGCACCAGCATATGGTCGGCCAGCAGCGCCACTGATATCTCGTGGAGCACGCTGACCACGGTGCTGCCCTGGGCGGTCAAAGCCCGCATGCTGTCCACCCAGTCGGTCTGGTGCGGGGGGTCCAGGTTGGCCAGCGGTTCATCCATCAACAGCACGGGGGCCTGTACGGCCATGGCCCGGGCCAGCAGCACGCGCTGGCGCTCACCGCCCGAAAGTTCGGCCACCGGCCGGTGGCGCCAGTCCCAGGCATGCGCTGCACGCAGGCATTGCTCCACCACTGCATGGTCTGCGCTGCTGGGCGCTGCAAACCAGGGCTGGTGCGGCAGGCGGCCGAGCATGGCCACATCCATCACCGTCAGCTCCTGCGTCACCACCTCGCCCTGGCCCAGCCAGGCCAGCGCCTGGGCGCGCTGCTTGCGCGGCCAGCGCTGCAAATCCTTGCCCAGCAGCGCCACCTCGCCCTGCAGTTGCGCCGCCGGCCACAGGCCGCCCAGCACCTTGAGCAGGCTGGATTTGCCCGCGCCATTGGGGCCGACAATGCTGGTCCAGCGGCCTTGCGCAAACTGGGCGTTGACGCCTTGCAGAATCGGCCGTGCATGCACAGCGGCATGGATATTGGTGGCGCCGAGCGCAGCGGGGGTTGCAGTGGTCGGCATCACAGGCCTCCTGCCGAGCGGGTGCTGCGGTGCATGCGCCAGAGCAGATAGCTGCCGCCCAGTGCGGCGGTGAGCACGCCCACCGGCAGCTCTTGCGGGGCCACCAGCCAGCGCGCCAGGATATCGGCAGCCAGCAGCAGCACACCGCCCATGGCCGCAGCCAGCACGGTGCTGCGGCCATGGCCCACCTGCACCAGGCTGCGCACCAGGTGCGGGGCGGCCAGGCCGACAAAGGCAATCAGCCCGGTCTGTGCGACCGAGGTGCCGGTGGCCAGGGCCAGCACGGCCACCAGGCCATAGCGCAGCGGCGCCAGCGGCAGGCCCAGGCTGGCGGCAGTCGCCTCGCCCAGGGTCAGACCATCGAGCACCCGCGCACAACACCAGGTGGCCAGCACGCAGACCAGCAGCACGGCGGCCATCAGCGCGCAGCCCTCCCAGCCGACAAAGGCCGAAGTGCCCAGGGTAAAGGCCTGCATGGCCTGCAGAATATCGGGGTGGCGCAGCTCCAGCAGATCGCGCATGGCGCCCAGCACCACGCCGACGATCACGCCGGCCAGCAGCAGGCGCAAGGTGTTTTGCACATTGCGCGCCAGCACCACCGTCAGCGCCACCGCGCAGGCGGCACCGACAAAGGCCATGCCGGTCATGCCCAGGCGGTAGAGCAGATTGAGGCTGGTGACGGACGAGCCCAGCAGCACCAGGCCCAGCGCACTGCCCAGCGAGGCGCCGGAGGCACTGCCCAGCAAATAGGGATCGGCCAGCGGGTTGCGAAACAGGCCCTGGGCCACCGCCCCGGCCAGGCCCAGCAGACCACCAGCGAGCCAGGCGCCCAGCGAGCGCGGCAGGCGGATATCGACCACGATCTGCCAGGAGGTCGGGTCATCGCGCATGCGCAGCACACTCTCCCAACCGGTGCTGCCCACACTGGCGCCGACGAGCAGCAGCAAGGCGCTGAACACCAGCAGCACCAGCGCCAGCCAGGCACTGCGGCGCAGGCCGGGCGCGGCCTCGCGCTGCGCTGCGGATGCGGGTGCAGAGCTGTGAAAAGCGGCCATCAGCGCGCCACCGCGGCCTTGCCTGGCGCCTTGTCGGCCAGGCAGCGCGCCATCAGCGCCGCGGCCTGGGCCATGCGCGGCCCCGGGCGCACGATGGCATACGACTCTTCATCGCTGAACACGCAGACACGGCCCGCCTTGACGGCCTGGAGGTTGTTCCAGCCCGGGTAGCTGGTAGCAGCCTGCATGCTGCGGTTGCCCAGCATGATCACATCGGGCTGGGCGCGCAGCAAAAACTCGGGGCTCAGCCGGGGAAACGGGCCCAGCTCAGCGGGCACCACATTGTCCACACCCAGCTGGGTCAGGGTCTCGCCAATAAAGGACTGGGGGCCGGCCGCATAGGGGCCTCGGCTCACCTCAAAGTAGACCCGGGTATGGCGCGTGCGCTCGGGCAGTTCGCGCACCACCGCATCAATGCCCGATTCCAAGTCACGCCAGACCCGGTCAGCGCCCTGCGCCTGGGGCACGCCCAAGAGCTGGCCCAGGGTGCCCAGCACGCGGTGGATATCGGCCTTGGATTTCACATCGAGCGCCACCACCTTCAGGCCCAGCGCCTGCAAACGTTCCGCCGCCTTGGAGGCATCGGACAGCAGCACCACATCGGGCTTGAGCGCCACGACCGATTCCACGCTCGGGTCCAGCCCGCCGCCCACCACCGGCAGCTTCTTGACCGAGGCAGGCCAGTCCGAATAGCGGTCCACGCCCACCAGGCGTTCGCACAAACCGAGCGCGCAGGTGCTCTCGGTCAGCGATGGCAAGAGGCTCACGATGCGTAGCGGCGGTTGTGCCAGTTGGACCTTGCGGCCCCGGTCATCGACGATGGCCGCGGGCCTGACCAGGTCCTGGTCCTTCCAGACCGGCGCGTTGGCAAAGGGTTGCAGGCGCAGTTCATCCACACTGGCAGACGGTGCCGCTTGGGCCATCGGCAATGCGAGCATCAGCGCTACCCAGGCCAGCGTTTTCCGCAGAAAGGATGGGGGAGCCATCAACAAAGCCATCATTTCATCTGCAGCGGCAAGCCCGCCGCCATCAGTTGTACGCGGTTGCAGGCCGCTGCCGCTTGCTGGTTCAGCAGTCCCAGCGCATCGACAAAGGCGCGCACCTCACGGCCCATAGGAATAACGCCCAGGCCAATCTCATTGCTGACCAGAATGATGGGGCCAGTGGCGGACTGCAGGGCTGCGATAAAGGCATCGCACTGCGCCTGCCAGGTCTGCGCAGGCTCAAGCGGTGAGGGCTCCATCGGCATCAACCAGTTGGTGAGCCACAGGGTCAGGCAGTCGACCACCAGCAGGTGTTCGGGCCGGCTGCTCGCCAGCAGCTGCTGGGCCACGTCGCGCGGCGCCTCCACGGTGGCCAGTTGCGGCACGCGGGCGCGGCGGTCTCGCTGGTGGCGCGCAATGCGCTCGTGCATCTCGGCGTCATACGCGGTGCCGGTGGCGACCAGGCTGGCGCTGCGACCGGCACCGGCCTGCAGCCAGGCACGCGCCAGCAGCTCGGCCTGGCGCGATTTGCCCGATTTCTGCCCGCCCAGCAGCAGCAATTTCAGCGGCGCTCCATCAACGTGGAAAAGAGAGTCATCCATGCCGCGCATCTTAGGCGTTCAGTGCCTCGGTATGCCAGGCCTGCGGATCGACCACGGGCATGTCCACCCCCAGCAAAGCGGCCACCGCCTGCGGGCACGAGGGAAACCAGGCATGGAAATAGCTCGCATGGATGCTGCCCTGCTGGTAGACGGCTTCGCCCTTGCCGCTCTCGGCCGCCTGGCCCGGGCGGCTGCTGCGCGCTACTTCCAGGGCCTCGCTCTGCAGCTTGGAATAGTGAAAGGTATGGCCGCGCAGCATGCCCCAGGGCGTCAGCAGCTGCTGCATGCCCAGGCCCGCCAGGCGCTGCTGCATCACGGCCTGCGCTGGCAGCAAGCCCCACAGGCTGTGCCAGCGGCTGTCCAGATCGGTCAGGCCCTCGGCCAGCGCCACCATGCCTCCGCATTCGGCCCAGACGGGCTTGCGCTCTTCCAGGTGCGCCTGCAGATCCAGCTGCAGGCCGGCATTGGCCTTGAGCGCGGGCAGGTGCAGCTCCGGGTAGCCGCCCGGCAGCCACAGCGCATCGCAGGCGGGCAGGCGGTCGCCGGCAATCGGCGAGAAAAAGGCCAGCTCGGCGCCCATGGCCTGCAGGCATTCCAGATTGGCGGTGTAGATAAAGCTAAAGGCGGCATCGCGGGCGACGGCAATGCGGCGCCCGGCCAGCCAGGCGGCCACCGGGGCGGCGGCAGCAGGCGCGGTAAAGGCCACCGTCCAGCGCTGCTGCCATTCCTGCCAAGTCAGTTGGCCCAGCGGCGTTTGCGCCAGCACATCGGCGGCGGCATCCAGGCGCTCGGCAGCGTCGTGCAGCTCATGGGCAGCCACCAGGCCCAGATGGCGTTCGGGCAGCAGGTTGGCGCGCGGTTTCGCAGCATCGAGGCTCACCTGGTTCATCGCGCCCAGCCACAGGGCCGGGTCGCGCAGGCCGCTGCGCAGCATCTCACCATGGTGGGCGGTGGCCACGCGGTTGGCCAGCACGCCGGCCAGCTGCAGGCCCGGGTCATAGTGCTGCAGGCCATGGGCAATGGCGCCAAAGGTGGCGGCCATGGCCGATGCATCCACCACCACCACAGCGGAGATACCCAGCGACTTGGCCAGCTCGGCCGCGCTGTTGGCACCGTCGAACAGGCCCATCACGCCTTCGATCAGCAGCACATCGTTGCTTTGTGCGGCCTGGAACAGGCGTGCGCGCACATCGGCTTCGCCGTTCATCCAGCGGTCCAGCGCATGCACCGGCTGGCCGCTGGCCAGGCGCAGCCACTGCGGATCGAGAAAATCCGGGCCGCATTTGAACACCTGCACCCGCCGGCCCTGGCGGGCATGCAGGCGCGCCAAGGCTGCTGTCACCGTGGTCTTGCCCTGACCCGATGCGGGCGCCGCAATCAGCAGTGCCACGCAAGGCGCTATTGGGCGGTCCTGAACCGTCGTCTCTGTCATGGCTGGCTTATCCCCTCTGCGCTCAGCGCGGCATCCACTTCACACCCACATACACGCTGCGCCCTTCGGTGGCATAGGTGCGTGCGGTCTGGTAGCGCTTGTCCGCCAGGTTGTTGATCCGGGCGATCAGGTTCACATCCTTGACGATCTCGGTCTGCGCCGACAGGTTGAACAAGGTGTAGCCGCCCAGCACGTTGGTGTTGGCGGCATTGTCAAAGCGCTTGGCGCTGGTCTGCAGGTCGGCAGCCCAGGTCCAACCGGCGGCACGGGTCTCGGCGCCCAGGGTGGCATAGCGCTTGGCGCGGCGCGCCAGCAGCTTGTCGTTTTCGGTATCGCGCGGGTTCTGGAAGTCGACCGAGCCGTGCAGGTTGAAGGCGCCCAGCTTGGTCGTGGCCGCCAGGGTAATGCCTTCCAGGCGTGCCTTGCCCACATTGGCATAGCAGCCAAATTCGCTGTCGCAGCTGCCGGGCGACGAGAAGTTGATCAGGTTGGTGACCCGGTTGCGGTAGGCCGTGGCCGAGAAGCTATCGGCACCCTGCGCCCAGCGCAGGCCCAGCTCGGCATTGCGGCTTTTCTCGGGCTGCAAGGATGCGTCGCCGTATTCGCTAAAGCGCTGGTAGAGCGTGGGCGCGCGGAAGGCCGTGCCCACGGTCGCGGTGGCGCGCCAGTTGGTTGCAAAGGCGTAGCCATAGGCGGCGCTGCCGGTGGTCTTGCCGCCAAACTCGCTGTCGTCATCCCGGCGCAGGTTCAGCTGCACGGTGTGCGGGCCGGTGTTCAGGCCATAGCCCAGCGCCAGCGCATTCTGGTGGCGGTCGCGGTCAATGCCGCCATTGGTCAGTGCGTCGTCACGCCGCTCCAGCGCGGCCGTCAAGGTGTGGACGCCCAGGCGCCAGGTATTTTGGAACAGGTAGTTGTGCAGGCGCGTGTCCGTCTGGTAGGGCGAGGGCCGGGTCTCGTAATAGTCGCGCGACTGGCTGAACTGCAGCTTGGTGCTGTAGTGCTCGGTCCACTGCGCCTGCCAGTTCAGGCCCAGCGCATACATCTTGTTGAGGCTGCGGTCGTCCTCGGTCAGGCTGCTGTCATAGCCCGAGTTCACATCGCTGGCCAGCAAGGTGGCTTCGAGCCGGTGCTGGCGGTTGATCTGGTAGCCCAGGCGGCCGCTGACGGCATTGCTGCGGTAGTCGTCCTTGTCCGGGTTGGCAGTGGCCACGGTGCGGGCGTTGAAGCCATCGGTCTGCGAGCGGTTCAGGCCCAGCGCGTAATCCCAGCCCTCGGCACTGCCGGAGATGCCGGCCTCGGCCGTGAACGTGCCCCGGTTGCCAAAGCCCAGGCCCACATAGGGCTGGGGCACGCCCTCACCTTTCTTGGTGAAGATCTGCACCACGCCGCCCATTGCGTCCGAGCCGTAGACGGCAGCGGCCGGGCCACGCAGCACTTCGATGCGGTCGATCAGCGCCAGCGGAATCGACTGCCAGGAGGCGCCGCCGGTCGATTGCGAATCCATGCGCACGCCGTCGACATAGACGGCGGTAAAGCGTGAATCGGCGCCGCGCATGAACACGCTGGTCGTCGTGCCCGGCCCGCCGTTGCGAGAAATCTGGATGCCCGGCACGCGCGCGAGCACATCGGCCACGCTGCCCGGGCCCTGGCGCTCGATGGTCTGCGCATCGATGATGGACATATCGGCCACCAGGTCGGACAGCGGCTGCTCGATGCGGTTGGCGGTCACCACCATCTCTTGCAGGTTCTTACCCTCTGTTTCCTGGGCGGCTGGAGCCTGCTGCGCCTGAGCTTGCAGCGCCAACAGGGGCAACGCCGATGCGATGGCCAAGGCAAAAAAACGGGGGGTATGGAGGGTGCCCGAGCGGGGCGCAAGCGCGGGACGCGCGCAGCGGCGTGTCGAAAAAGCAGAGGAAAACATGCACTGAGTTGGTGATGAACCACCCCGCGCCAGCCTCCCCGCCGGCAATGGGGAACACGGAAGCCGCGGCAAGGCCTCAGCCGCGCGCCTCCACTATTGTTGGCCGGTATCCGGGCTGGCGATGACACAGCACACGCCTTCCCAAACACTTGTTCAAGGTATTCAGTGGCATAGTGGTGGCTGTGGATGGCGCAAAAGCCAACCATCGCTTACCGTTGCGGGGGCAGCGCAGGTTGCGTAAGGCTTGTAGGGCACAAGCAGCGCTCCTGCTTCCCGTTGAACTGCCCCCATGTGAACCACTGGGGCGAGCACCAACGGGTACAATTTTAGCGTTAAACCCATTGCGCACTTAAGAAGACTGTCTCTCTATGGCCACTACGCCTTCTATGGATCTGATGCTTGAGCGGGTGGAGGCACTGCTGAGCCGTCATGAGGCTTTGCAACGCGCCCACGCCCAATTGCAAGAGCAAGTCACCACCCTGACCCAGGAGCGCGACTCCCTCCAATCGCGCCTGACAGCGGCCCGCGCCCGCGTGGATGCACTGATCGAACGCCTGCCCAAGACCTTTGACCAGGACGAATGATGAAACAGCTGGAAGTACACATCATGCAGCAAAGCTATATGCTGGGCTGCCCCGAAGGCCAGGAAGCACGTCTGCTGGCCGCCGTCAAGCATGTCGATGAGGCCATGAGCGGTATCCGCGACGCGGGCAAGATCCGTGGCCGCGAGCGCATCGCCGTGCTGGCGGCCCTCAATGTCGCCTTTGATCTGCTGGATTTACAGGTGCAAAACAGCCAGCTCAGCCAGACCGCCGACGCGCTGCAGGCGCAAGCCGCGGCCCAGTCTGCCGCGATGGCCGAGGCCCAGGCCCAGCCCGCCACCGGTGACCAGGCCAGCCTGGACTGGGACGAGCCCCGCCTGCAGTCGGTGATGCAGCGGCTGGACGCGGCGCTGGCGCCCGCCCCTGCCAAGGCCGCCGAAACCCTGGACACCAGCGCCTGAGGCTGGGCGGCAAGCAGGCGCCAACACCAGATTGCGGCGCCATGCAATGCCTCCTGCCAAAATATCAGCTTGGCGCTTTCTCAATCTAGCTAGCCAGCTATCTTTTTTGACCAATCCAGGCACATTGACATGCAGTTTTGGTGGGTGCAGCAGGCGCGAGCGATTACAATGGAGGCGTTCGCAGCCCTGCTGGACTTTATAGTTCCTTGAACCAATGCTCTACGAGCACGGGCTTGGTACATCACCTATTGAGCGTGATCGTCTCGCGTCAGATGAACCCAACGATAGGTTGCCCTTGCCCACCTGAACCCCCGGTTCAGGATGACGGTCCAGTGGATCCGCTGCGAACACCTGATTTTTTCGGGCAGGCTGCCCAACCTGTCTTCTCCTCTCCGCGACAGCGGGGTTTCAGGCCACCTGTTTCAGGTGGCCTTTTTACTGCGCGCCATGACTGATCCTCTTGTTTTGCTGCCGCTGTCGTTTCTGGACCTGATCGGCGGATTTCTGGCGGGCCTGCTGGGCATTGGCGGCGGCATGGTGCTGGTGCCCTTCATCACCTACATCCTGGGCAGCCAGGGGGTGGCGCCCGAGCTGGCGATCAAGATGGCGATTGCCACCTCGATGGCGACCATCGTCTTCACCTCGATGTCCAGCGTGCGCGCCCACCACCAGCATGGCGCCGTGCGCTGGGACCTTGTCAAACGCCTGGCCCCCGGCATTGTGCTGGGCGGCCTGCTGGCCAGCCTGGGCATTTTTGCGGTGCTCAAGGGCAGTTACCTGGGTTTGTTTTTTGGCCTGTTCATTGGTTACTCGGCACTGCGCATGTTCCGCAAGCCCAACAGCAAGGCCATGCGCGCCATGCCGGGCACGGCCGGCCAGGTGGCCGCTGGCGGCGTGATCGGCTGCCTCTCGGGCCTGGTGGGCGCCGGTGGCGCCTTTATCAGCGTGCCTTTTATGACCTGGTGCAGCGTGCCGATGCACAACGCGGTCGCCACCAGCTCGGCGCTGGGTTTTCCAATTGCGGTCACCAATGTCATCGGCTTCATGGTGGCCGGCCTGCACCTGCAGGGGCTGCCGCCGCATTCGCTGGGCTATATCTGGCTGCCCGGCCTGGCCGCCATTGCCACCTGCAGCGTGCTGACGGCGCCGCTGGGCGCCCGTGCCGCGCACCGCCTGCCGGTGGGCCAGCTCAAGAAGATCTTTGGCGGCATCTTGCTGTGTCTGGCCGCGTACATGCTCTACAAGAGCCTGGCGGCCTGGCAGGGCTGAGACCTGCCACAGCGGGCTAGATAATCCGCGAGAAGCGCGCCCGGTTGCGGTCGGCCTGCAGGTTCTTGTCGAACACCATGGCCACGCCGCGCACAAAGTACCAGCCCAGCTCGGTCACATTGATCGCCTCGTCGCTCAGCTGCACCAGGCCCTGGTCCTGCAGCTCGCGCAGCTGGGCCAGCTCGGCGGCAAAGTACTGGGCAAAATCAATCAGCCAGGCCTGCTCCAGCGACTCAATCGCCAGACTCCCCTGGCACATCAGGCCCATGATCACCGCGCGGCGCAGCAGGTCATCGCGCGTCAATGCCAGGCCCCGCACCACGGGGATCTGACCCTGGTCGATCAGGTCGTAGTACTCCTCCAGGGTCTTGGCATTTTGGCTGTAGGTCGCGCCAATGCGGCCGATGGCCGACACGCCCAGCGCCAGCAGATCGCAATCGGGCTGGGTGCTGTAGCCCTGAAAGTTGCGGTGCAGGCGCCCTTGGCGCTTGGCCACCGCCAAGGCATCGTCGGGCAAGGCGAAATGGTCCATGCCCACATACACATAACCGGCGCCTTCCAGCGCGGCCAGGGCCTGGGCCAGCATGGCGAGCTTGTCGGCCGGGCTGGGCAGGTCCTGCGCCTGGATGCGGCGCTGGGGCTTGAAGCGCTCGGGCAGGTGCGCATAGGCATAGAGCGCAATGCGGTCGGGCCGCAGCGCATTGACCTGCTCCATCGTGCGCACAAAGCTGGCCGGGCTTTGTTGGGGCAAACCATAGATCAGATCGATATTGATAGATTCAAAGCCGATCTCACGCGCCTGCTCGACCAAGGCAAACACCTGGTCAGCGGGCTGCTCACGGTGCACAGCCTTTTGCACCAGTGGGTCAAAATCCTGCACGCCAAAGCTCAGCCGGTTAAAGCCCAGCTGGTAGAGATGCTGCAGGCGCTCGCGGCTCACGGTGCGCGGGTCCACCTCGATCGAGTACTCGCCACCGGGCTGCAGATGAAAACGCTGCTTGACCATGTCCATCAGGCGGCTGAGGCCGGCATCGGTCAAAAACGTGGGTGAGCCCCCACCCAGGTGCAGCTGGCTGATGGTGGGACGGGCGCTGACGTGGGCCAGTTGCAGGTCCAGCTCTCGCTCGAGGTAGTCCAGGTACTCGTCGGCCCGCTCGGCATGCTTGGTGATGATCTTGTTGCAGGCGCAGTAGTAGCACAGCGAGGCGCAGAACGGCACATGCACATACAAGGACAGCGGAGCGAGCCTGCCAGCCAGGCCGGTGCCGCGTTGCGCCAGCGCCTGCTTGTACTCATTCGCAGCAAAGGCTTCAACAAATCGGTCTGCGGTAGGATACGAGGTGTAACGGGGGCCGGGAACATCAAAACGGCGCAGCAGGTCGGGGGTCAGGGAAATCATGTGGCTTCTTCCTAGCGGACCCCCAATGTGCCCCAAGCTCTGCCACGCGTCCTTGATGTACATCAAGAACCCATTTGGCGCCTGCACGCACAATAGGCGCATACGAGGAACGCCGTTCCTACATGAATATTTGTTCACGGGTATTGATACATGACATCCAACTCCATCAAAGTGGTGTGCTCCAACTGCAATTTGCGCGAGCTGTGCATGCCCGTGGGACTGTCGGCCGAACAAATGGAGCGCATCGACGAGATCGTCGCCACGCGCCGCAAGATCAAGCGCGGCAGCGCGCTGTTCCGCAACGGTGAGACCTTCACCTCCCTCTATGCGATTCGCACCGGCTTTTTCAAGACCAGCATCGCCACCGAAGACGGGCGCGACCAGGTCACCGGCTTTCAGATGGCGGGTGAGATCATCGGGCTTGACGGCATCGTCAACGACCGCCATTCCTGCGACGCGATCGCGCTGGAAGACGCCGAAGTCTGCGTGATGCCCTACTCCTCGCTCGAAGACCTGTCGCGCGAAGTGACCGCCTTGCAGCACCATGTGCACAAGGTCATGAGCCGCGAGATCGTGCGCGAGCATGGCGTCATGCTGCTGCTGGGCAGCATGCGCGCCGAAGAGCGCCTGGCCGCCTTCTTGCTGAACCTGGTGCAGCGCCTGCATGCCCGGGGCTTTTCGCAGCATGAGCTGATCCTGCGCATGACACGCGAGGAAATCGGCAGCTACCTGGGCCTCAAGCTCGAGACCGTCAGCCGCACCTTCTCCAAGTTTGCCGAGGAGAACATCATCGAGGTCAAGCAGCGCCATGTGCGCATTCTGGACACCGACAAGCTCCAGGGCCTGATCAACACCCAGGCCTGCTCGGCCTAAGCTAAGCAGCTATTCCAAGTCGCCGCGTCAGCGGATACAAACGCGGTCTGATCCGACATCCGCTCAAGCCGCAAGCGGCGATGCTCTGTGTTGAATCCACGGCAAGGCTGGCCCCTGGTCGCCCTGCCCTACGTCTGACCTGAAAGGAGCCTGCCATGTACCAACATATCCTGCTTGCCACCGATGGCTCTGAGCTGTCCGAGAAGGCCGTGCGCCACGCCCTCGCGCTGGCCAAGCTGAGCCACGCCACGGTCACCGCCGTCAACATCTCGCCCAACTACCCGCGCAGCTACTTCGAGGGCAGCACCATGCAAAACCCCGATGACATTGCGCGCATCGAGGACGGCTGGGAACGCGCCGCCCAGGGCATTGTCGACAAGGTGGTGGCCGAAGGCGCTGCCACCGGCGTGCCCATCAAGACCCTGGTGATCAAGTCCGACATGATTGCCGAGGCGCTGCTGGAGACGGCGAAAAAGGAAAACTGCGACCTGATCGTCATGGCATCGCACGGCTACCGGGGCTTGAAGCGCCTGCTGCTGGGCAGCGAAACCCAGCATGTGCTGACCCATGCGACGATACCGGTGCTGGTGCTGCGCTGATCGCCACCTAAGCGCATCCGCCCAATAGCAAACCCTCGCCTGCGGCAGCTTCTTGGCTGCCACAGCGCGAGGGTTTTGTCATGGCGGCGCAGGCCGCCATCATGGGCGCATCAGCCCTTGAACAGGCCCTGGTACTGGTCGCGCAGCAGGTTCTTTTGCACCTTGCCCATGGTGTTGCGTGGCAGCTCGCCCACGACAAAGCAGCGCTTGGGAATCTTGAAGTTGGCCAGCTGCTTTTTCAAAGTCGCAATGATGCCCTCGGCATCGAGCTGCTGGCCCGCCTTGGCAATGACCACGGCCACACCCACTTCGCCAAAATCGGGGTGTGGCACGCCGACCAGCGCGCTTTCGGCCACGCCCGGCAGTTCGTTGATGAAGCCCTCGATCTCGGCCGGGTAGACGTTGTAGCCGCCGGAGATGATCAGGTCCTTGCTGCGGCCGACGATGGTCACATAGCCACGCGCATCAATCTTGCCCACGTCACCGGTCTTGAACCAGCCGTCGGCCGTGAACTCCTGCGCGGTCTTCTCGGGCATGCGCCAGTAGCCGCTGAACACATTGGGGCCTTGCACCTGGATATGACCGATCTCGTCGGCGCCCAGCGCCTGGCCGTCATCGCCCTGCACCCGCACGCCCACACCCGGCAGCGCAAAGCCCACCGTGCCGCCCCGGCGCTCATCCTGGCCGCCATGGCGGGCATCGGCCTGGTAGGGGTTGGAGACCAACATGATGGTCTCGCTCATGCCATAGCGCTCCAAAATCGTGTGGCCGGTACGGGTCTGCCAGTCGCGGAAGGTCTCGATCAGCAACGGCGCCGAGCCGGAGATGAACAAACGCATGTGCTGGGCCGCCGCCTTGGTCAGGCCCGGCTCGGCCAGCAGGCGCACATACAGGGTCGGCACGCCCATGAAGACGGTCGCCCGTGCCATCGCGGCAATCACCGCCTTGGGCTCGAACTTGGCAAACCAGACCATCTTGCTGCCATTGAGCAAGGCCGCATGGATCGCGACAAACAGGCCATGCACATGGAAGATCGGCAGCGCATGGATCAGCACATCGCCCTTTTTCCAGCCCCAGTAGTCCTTGAGCATCACTGCATTGCTCAGCAAGTTGCCGTGGCTGAGCATCGCACCCTTGCTGCGCCCGGTGGTGCCACTGGTGTAGAGAATGGCGGCCATGTCGTCGGCAGATTTCTGCGCGGGCGTGTGTGCATCGGCGCAGTGCACGGCGCGCTCCAGCAGCGTGCCGCTGCGGTCATCGCCCAAGGTGAACACGCTTTGCGTGCCGCACTGGAAGGCGATCTTGGAGACCCAGCCAAAATTGGCCGGCGAGCAAACCACGACGGCCGGCTCGGCATTGGTGACAAAGTACTCGATCTCGGCGCTTTGGTAGGCGGTGTTGAGCGGCAGAAACACATGGCCGGCGCGCAAGGTGGCCAGGTACAGCGCCATCGCTTCGACCGACTTTTCCACCTGCACCGCCACGCGGCTGCCGGAGGGAATGTTCAGCGAATCGAGCAGGTTGGCGATGCGCGCGCTCATGCGGTCCAGGTCGCGCCAGCTGTAGTTCAGCGGCTCACCGCTGGCCGAAGTGGTCTCCACGGCGATGGCATCGAGGTCCTCAGGAAAGGCCGCGCGCAGGGCGCAGAACAGGTTGTCGTTGGTCATGTTTGTCTACTTGGTTGGTGGTTTCCTTGGCGCCTGCGGTCTGGCCGGTGGCCAGCGCAGGCACGGTCAAAACTGGGCTGCTCTTTTGGCTACAAAGGCGGCAATGCCTTCGCGGTGTTCTGCCGAATCGGCATAGGCATAGGGCTGCTGCAGCACCGGGGCCTGGGCATCGCCTTCGGCCAGTGCGCGCAGCAGCTGCTTGGTCATGCGGGCGGCCTGGGGCGCCAGGCCGCAGATGCGGGCGACGCTGCGTTCCAGCTGGGCCTGCAGGTCTTGAGCGGGGTGGACCTGGCTCAAAAAGCCCGAGGCCAGCATCTGCTCGGCGCTAAAGACCGCTGCCTCCAGCAGCATCTGCCGCGTCTTGGCAGGCCCCACCTGGCTCAGCACCAGCGCCGCCTCCTTGTGCGCCATCGGAAAGCCCAGCTTGGCAATCGGCGCGCCAAACTGGGCAGTGTCGGCCGCCAGGCGGGTGTCGCAGCAGCTGGCCAGCTCCACGCCTGCGCCCATGCAGGCGCCGTCAATGGCAGCGACCAGGGGCACATCGCATTGCAGCATGGCGTTGAGCGCCGGCCAGACCTCGCCTTCGTGGAAGGCGGCCAGGCTCTCTGGAGCAAAGCGAAAGCCGGCGTACTCCGAGATATCGCCACCGGCACAAAAGGCCTCTCCCTCGCCTTGCAGCACGATGCAGCGCAGCCCGGGCTGGCGCTGCAGGTCCTCAAACACGCTGCGCAGCTGGCGCCACATGGCGCGCGACATGGCATTGCGCTTGCCCGCATGGTCCAGCACCACGCGCACGGCCTGCGCGCGGGATGCCTCCTCGCCCGCCACCCACGATTGCACACGAACCTGCCCCGCCATCATCTCGCTCCTCTTGTCATTCAATCTTCGCGCCCGAGGCCTTGACCACCTCGGCCCAGCGCTTGACCTCGTCGGCCACAAAGGCGGCAAACTGCGGCTGCGTCATGCTGCCATATTCCGCACCATTCTTGGCCCAGATGGCCTTGATTTCTTCCGACGCGCCCATGCGTTTGGCCTCTTCGAACATGCGCGCCTGCAGCTCGGGCGAGGTGCCCTTGATGGCCCAGAGGCCGTACCAGGTGGTCACGTTGTAATCGGGCAGGCCCACTTCGGCAGCGCAGGGCACATCGGGCAGCGAAGGGTTGCGCTGGCTGCCCGAGACCA
The DNA here is from genome assembly GCF_037479315.1 of Comamonas sp. MYb69. Taxonomy (NCBI): domain Bacteria; kingdom Pseudomonadati; phylum Pseudomonadota; class Betaproteobacteria; order Burkholderiales; family Comamonadaceae; genus Comamonas; species Comamonas sp. MYb69. Next base: position 27,651 of record NZ_JBBGZG010000016.1, on the reverse strand, counting down.
TCAGGCACTTGATGCGCCCGGCGGCGATATGCGCGGCCGACGAGCCCAGGCCGTCGAACAGCATGTCCACATTGCCGGCAATCAGGTCCTGCAGCGCCGGGCCCGCACCCTTGTAGGGCACATGCAGGATGTCGGTCTGGCTCTGGATCTTGAACAGCTCGCCGGCCAGGTGGTGGCTGGTGCCGGCACCGGCCGAGGCAAAGCTCATCTTGCCCGGGTTGGCCTTGAGCTGGGCCAGCAGCTGCTGCATATTGGCCGCCGTCACCCGCTTGGGGTTGACCACCAGCACCTGCGGCACGGTGGCGAGCAAGGCCAGCGGCACCAGGTCCTTCTGGATGTCGTAGTCGAGCTTGGGATAGACCGAGGGCGCAATCACATGGTGGGTGCCGCCCATGAAGAAATGGTAGCCATCTGAGGGCTGGCGCGCGGCAAAGCTGGCGCCCAGGGTGCCGCCTGCGCCGCCCTTGTTGTCGATCACCAGGGTCTTGCCCGAGATTTTCGAGAACTGCGAGGACAGCGGCCGCGCAAAGGCATCGGTACCCCCGCCTGCCGGAAAGGGCACCACCCAGGTCACCGGCTTGCTCGGCCAGTCGCGCGCTGCGGCCGCACTGGCCCAGCTCCAGGCGGGCAGCGCGCTGCCCGCCATGCCAGCGGCCAGGCCCAGCAGGGTTCGTCTTCTGGACGGGAACGGTGTATTGCTCTTGGTCATCTTGTCTCCTAACGGTTATTTTTAAAGATCCACGCACACCCGCCTGCGCGCGCCGACAGCAACACGCTGGCCCTGGGTGGTCAGCAAAGAATGCCTACCACCCAGGCTGCGGCCCTTATGGGGGCCTGCAGCTCTCTCCAGACCAGCGCAGCGCCCGGGGGCGCGATGCTGGCCTGCCATCCTCAAAAACAGGTTCAGACCTTGGCCAGCGCCTCGATGCCCGATGACATCGGAATCTTGCCCTGGGCGAGCGCATTGCGGTGCTTGTCCAGGCGCTTCAAGTCGTACAGGTAGTTCACCATCAAACCATAGGACTGCTTGATGCCCTTGGCCGAGGTATCACCCGCCCAGTTCAGGCGCTCGACGCGTGAGCCATTACCCAGGTGAAAGCGCGCGACCGGGTCCACCGGTTTGTCCTTGACCAGGCTCTTGCCCAGGTAGCGGGCAGCAGCATGCAGCAGCAGCTTGGCGGCCGCATCGCCCGCCTGCCACTGGCCCGGTTGCTCCAGCGCAGCCATCCAGTCGTCCACCGTGGGCTCGGCCTTGTCCAGTGCCTTGCCCAGCTCGGCGCGCAGGCGCTTGTCGGCGCCCTCCCAGACCTCGGCCGCGTTCTTGCTCAGCCAGCTGCGAAAACCCGGTATCGGTGACAAGGTGGCGAACTGGCGCAGCTTGGGAAACTCCTGCAGCAGCTGCTCGACCACGGTCTTGATCAGCGAATCGCCAAAACTCACGCCGCGCAGGCCCGTCTGGGTGTTGCTGATCGAGTAGAAGATCGCCGTGCTGGCCTTGTTCACATCGGCTGCAGCAGCGGCCTCGTCCAGCAGCGGCGCAATGCTGTCCGACATCTTGTCGACCAGGGCCACCTCGACAAAGATCAGCGGCTCGTTGGGCAGGCGCGGGTGGAAAAAGCCGTAGCAGCGGCGGTCGCTGTCGAGGCGGTTTTTCAGGTCCGTCCAGCTGCGGATGTCGTGCACCGCTTCGTACTTGATGAGTTTTTCGAGCAAGGACGCGGGCGAATCCCAGCTGAGGCTGCGCAGCTCCAGAAAGGCGATGTCAAACCAGGTCGAAAACAGGTATTCCAGATCGGCGTCCACGGCGACCAGCCATTCCTGGCTCTTGAGCTGGGGCAGCATCTGCGCGCGCAGATCGAGCAAGAAGCGCATGCCCTGCGCGGGCACCGCAAAGCGCTGGAACAGGCGCATGCGCGGCGTCTGCAAGGCCTTGCGCAGGTGGCGCTCGGCAGCGGCCATGCTGGCGGTGCCGATCGCGTCTTCGTAGCGCTGGCGGGCCTGGCCGATCTTGGCCACATCGGGCACAAACTGCTCGCACAGCAGGCGCCAGCAGTCCAGGCGCTGCTCGGGCTGGGCGGCGGCATACCACTGCATCACCGGCTCGGCCAGGCGCCCGCCTTCGGCATCGCTCACCTCGCTGGCGCCCACGGCCTGCAGGTCGGCCAGCAGGCGGCGCAGCTCGCGCGGCGACAGCGCCTCATTGCCCCGGCGCAAGGTGGCCTTGAGGCGCTCGGTGGTGCTGCGCTCGCCTTCGGCAGCGCTGCTGCTGCCCAGCTCGGTAGGAATGCCGACCGAGCGCAGCCAGGCCGCGCTTTTTTGCAGCCAGCTGTTGGCGGCGCTGTCCACCCCAGTGGCGGGCGAAGTTTCGGTAGCGGTGGTCATAAAGCAATCCTTGACAGTGAAAGGGGGGTCGTGCGCAGCAGGGCCTTGCGCTGCTGCAGCAAATGGTTGCGCATGGTCTGCTCGGCGGCATCGGCGTCGCCCGTCAGCATCACGGCATAGATATCGAGGTGTTCCTGCAAGCTGGCCTGCAGGCGGCCGGGCGCACGCAGCTGGTGCAGCCGTGCCAGGCGCAGAATGCGGCGCAGATCGGCAATGGCCTGGGCCAGCCAGCGGTTGTCGGCCAGGGTGATGAAGGCCTCATGGATCTGGTGGTTCATGCGGTAGTAGGCCGCGATGTCACCCGCCTCGGCGTAGTGGGCCAGCTGCTCGTGCATCACATCGAGCACGGCGCGGTCGGCGCTGCTGAGTTTCTTGGTGGCCTCGTAGGCGGCGCGCCCCTCCAAGAGCGCAATGACCGGAAAGATATCGTCCAGATCGCGCTCGGTCACGGTCTCGACAAAGCAGCCGCGCCGGGGCTCATGGCGCAGCAGCCCTTCGGAGACCAGCAGTTTGAGCGCTTCGCGCAGCGGTGTGCGCGAGACGGACAGCTGGTCGCACAGCGCCTTTTCATCCAGCAGTTCGCCTGCCGCCAAGGTGCCGGCAAAGATCAGGTCACGCACCTGGATCGCCACCGTGTCGTGCAAAGGCTGTCCGGCAACCGCCATCCGCTCACTCCTTTGGGAAAAATTCGCTCTGCACCGCCCGCCCCAGACTCCCACTTTGTCATTGGAATTGGCTTTGGCTTTGTCTCTTGCTCAGAGACCAGTCCAGCAGTGCAATGCTGTAATTATGAGAAATTACAGCGCATTTTGTCCCCCGTGTTAACACCCGGTTCATACCCCGCGACCACTGTTACCGGTGCAAACGCTTACCTTCCTCGGCTGCGGGCACAAAAAAAAGCAGGCACCGGTTGCACCAGGCCTGCTTGCGTCACGAGTGGGGGCCACGCCCCCACCCGTTGCGAACTGCGTTGCGTTCTCAGTCCTTGCCGTAAGGGTCAAAGTCAAAGTACTTGTCGGCGATCTGCTTGTAGCGGCCGTCCGCGCGGATGGCGGCAATCGCATCGTTGAGCGACTTCTTCAGCTCGGGCTGGCCCTTGCGCATCGCAATGCTGGCGCCTTCGCCAAAGATCTTCTTGTCCACCAAGGTGTCGCTGACAAACTCAAAGTTCTGGCCCTCGGGCTTTTTCAAAAAGCCGTAGGCGATCTCGACGCTGTCGGCGACCGAGCCGTCCAGGCGGCCGGAGTTGATGTCCAGGTAGACCGGGTCACGGCCGGGGTAGGAGACAACATCGGCGCCTGCGGGCTTGAGGTAGGTCAGCGCCCACTTCTCCTGGATGCTGGCCTTGAGCACGCCCATCTTCTTGCCCTTGAGCGACTCGGGGCCGGTGTACTTGAAGCCTTTGGGCATCACGATGCGCGCACCGGTGTGGTAGTACTTGTTGGTGAAGTCCACGACACGGGCGCGGTCCTCGTTCTTGGCCATCGAGCTGATGATCACGTCGTATTTCTTGGCCTGCAGACCGGGGATCATGCCGTCCCAGACCTGCTCGACAAACACGCATTTGCGCTGGATCTGGGCGCACAGCGCGTTGGCGATGTCGACGTCGAAACCGGCGGGCTGGCCCGTGGGCAGCTTGTAGGTAAAGGGCTCGTAGCTCAGGTCTACGGCGACTTTCAGATCGGGCAAGGCCTGCTGCGCAGACACCGCTGCACTGCCCAGCACGCACACACCGGCCACCAGGCCCAGCACCCATTTTTTGGTCATATCGTCTTCTCTCCGCTCAGGCAAAAAACAAAGCCGCTGTGCCAGAGAGTTCCGGCACAGCGGCTGGTCAGTATAGCCCTATAAATCCAGGGGATACGCGGTTCAGGCCGTCGTCAACACCGGCTGCTTGCGGCCCCGGCTCCAGAGGTAAATCCCCAGCAGCACCATCGGCAGGCTGAGCCACTGGCCCATGCTCAGGTTCAGCGACAGCAGGCCCAAAAAGTCATCGGGCTCGCGGAAATACTCGGCAATGAAGCGCAGCAGGCCGTAGCCAATCAGGAACACGCCAGCCACCTGGCCCTCGCCACGCGGCTTGCGCGAGTACAGCCACATGATGACGAACAGCAGCACGCCTTCGAGCAAGAACTGGTAGATCTGCGAGGGGTGGCGCGGCAGCATCGAGCCGCTTTGCGGAAACACCATGCCCCAGGGCAGATCGGGGCTGGAAAAGCGCCCCCAGAGCTCGCCATTGATGAAGTTGCCCACGCGGCCCGAGGCCAGGCCCAGCGGAATACAAGGCGCGACAAAGTCGGCCACCTGCAGCCAGGGCCGGCCCTTGAGCTTGGCAAACAGCACCATGGACACAATCACGCCCACCAGGCCGCCATGGAAGCTCATGCCGCCCTGCCAGACCGCCAGGATCTCCAGCGGGTTGCTGAGGTAGTAACCGGGTTTGTAGAACAGGCAGTAGCCCAGGCGGCCACCGACGATGACGCCCAGCACGCCATAGAACAGAATGTCCTCGACATCCTTGCGCAGCCAGCGCGTGGGCGTGGTGACCGAGGCAAAGGGCTGGTCCTTGAGGCGGCGTATGCCCAGGAACAAAAACAGGCCAAAGGCGACCAGATAGGTCAGTCCATACCAGTGCACAGCCAGCGGGCCGAGCTTGATGGCAATCGGGTCAAATTGGGGATACATCAGCATGGCAGGCATTGTGCCGCAGTTCACGGCGGGCAGCGCCATCCCCGGTGGGGCCACAGGACTTACCCGCGCCCATGCGCATTCAATTACACAATCGATATCAAGCAATCGCCCTCAAATTTACGTCAAATTAACCAAATAACCGATACAAAACATTCAAAATGACCAAACAATAAAGGCGTTTGCAATCAATATGACAGCGATTGCCGCTGGGCACGCTATACTGCCTGCGGCGGCGGCAGTCCAGCCACCGCTAGAATCTTCCATCCAGCTTTCATTCCACGCTATGACTTCCACCAGTGTTCCATTGACCGGTAGTATTGTTGCCCTGATCACCCCCCTGCTTGCCGATGGCAGCGTGGACTATGCAAGCCTGCGAAAACTGATTGACTGGCATATCGCCGAAGGCACCAACTGCATCGGCGTGGTGGGCACCACGGGCGAGTCGCCCACGGTCACCGTCGAAGAGCACATGGAGATCATCCGTGTCTCGGTCGAGCAGGCCAACAAGCGTGTTCCCATCATGGCCGGCTGTGGCGCCAACTCCACCCACGAAGCCATCACGCTGGCCAAGTACGCCAAGAGCGTGGGCGCGGACAGCCAGCTGCAGGTCGTGCCCTACTACAACAAGCCGACCCAGGAAGGCCAGTTCCAGCACTTCAAGGCGATTGCCGAAGCGGTGGGCGACCTGCCCATCTTCCTCTACAACGTTCCGGGCCGCAGCGTGGCCGACATGCAGCACGACACCGTGCTGCGCCTGGCCGAAGTGCCCGGCATCGTCGGCATCAAGGAAGCCACCGGCAACATCGAGCGCGCGCAGTGGCTGATCAAGGATGCGCCAGACGGCTTTGGCATCTACTCGGGTGATGACCCCACCGCCGTGGCCCTGATGCTGTGCGGCGGACACGGCAATGTCAGCGTCACGGCCAACGTCGCGCCACGCCTGATGAGCCAGCTATGCCAGGCGGCAATTGCCAAGGATGTTGGTCGGGCTATGGAAATTCAGAATAAACTGCTGCCGCTGCATAAAGCCCTCTTCTTGGAGGCCAACCCCATTCCGGTAAAGTGGGCGGCCAACAAGATGGGCCTGTGTGGCCCGACCCTGCGCCTGCCGATGACCGAGCTTTCCGCCGGTCTGCATGGCACGGTGGAAGCTGCAATGCGCGGAGCCTCCTTGCTCTAAAGCAACATCTGCGCGTTGCCTCTGTTAAGGATTTGAACGTGAATTCCCTCGCAAAACTCAGCGTGCTGAGCCTGTCTGTCACTTTGGCCGCTTGCGGTACCGGCAATATTCTCGAAGGCGACAAGATCGACTACAAGAGCGCCTCCAAAGGGCCAACGCTGGAAGTCCCCCCGGACCTGACCCAGCTGTCCAAGGACTCGCGCTATGTCGTGCCTGGCGGCACGGTCTCGGCTGCGGCCTACCAGGTGCAAAAGGATGCCGCCCCCAAGGGCACGGCCAACACCGCCGCGTCGCAGATTGGCGATGTGCAAATCGAGCGCGATGGCAACCAGCGCTGGCTGGTCATCGACCGCCCCGCAGACAAGGTCTGGGAGCCGGTCAAGGACTTCTGGCAGGAAAGCGGCTTTGCGCTGACCATCGAGCGCCCCGACATCGGCATCATGGAAACCGACTGGGCCGAGAACCGCGCCAAGCTGCCGCAGGATTTCATCCGCCGCTCCATTGGCAAGGTGTTTGACTCGATCTACTCGACCGGTGAGCAAGACAAGTTCCGCACCCGCATCGAGCGCCGCCCCGATGGCAAGACCGAAATCTATGTCAGCCACCGCGGCATGGAAGAGGTTTACTCCAACAAGGAAAAGGACAGCACCATCTGGCAGCCGCGCAAGGCCGATCCAGAGCTGGAAACCGAATTCCTGCGCCGCATCATGGTCAAGCTGGGCGTGAGCGAAGAGCAGTCCAAGGCGATTGCGGCTGCGCCACTGGCCCCTGTGAGCACCTCCAAGATCGCGACCGCGGCCGATGGCTCGCCGGTGCTGCAGGTCAGCGATCCATTTGACCGCACCTGGCGCCGTGTGGGCCTGGCGCTGGACCGCACCGGTTTCACCGTCGAGGACCGCGACCGCAGCCAGGGCGTGTACTTTGTGCGTTACATCGACCCGACCGATCTGAACAAGAAGCCCGATGGTTTCTTTGCCAAGATCTTCAACCGCAACCCCGATGCACCGGACCCGATCAAGTACCGCATCCAGGTCAAGAGCGAAGCCAACACCAGCAATGTCACCGTGCTCAACGAGAGCGGCAAGGCCGACACCTCGGCGAACGCCCAGCGCATTCTGAAGGTGCTGGCAGACGACATGAAGTGATGCACTGCGCGGCCTAACTTGGCCGTGTACCGCCCCCCCCCGAAGCCACTGCGCAGCCGCAGTGGCTTTTTTCATGGGCGCGGGCTTGGGGCACTAAGAACCTGTTCGAAAGGGCCTAGGGTGCAAAGGCACGCCCTTCCATCGGCCATCGGCCATCAGCACCCCCAGCGCCCAACAAAAAAGCCCGTGCAAAGCACGGGCTCGTTCAGGCAAGTCTGCAGCGCAGGCCCGGCATCCACCAGGCCAGCGGCTCAGCGCTTACTTGCTCACCGATTCCTTGGCAGCGGTAGCGGCGTTGGCAGCAGCGTCAGCAGCCGACTTGGCAGCGTCAGCGGCAGCAGCGCCTGCGTCCTTGGCGGCTTCAGCGGCATTGTGGGCAGCGTCCTTGGTCGCATCGACGGCATTGCCAGCAGCTTCCTTGGTAGCGTCTGCAGCCTTCGAAGCAGCAGCGCTGGCATCGGCAGCAGCGTCCTTGGCAGCATCAGCAGCAGCGTTGGCGGCGTCCTTGGCAGCTTCAACAGCAGGTGCGGGTGCAGGTGCTGGCGCTTCCACGGGCGCAGGTGCTGGTGCGGGCACAGCAGCTTCTTCCTTCTTGCCGCAAGCAGCCAGAGCAACAGCAGCCATCAACGATGCGATAACAAGGGATTTCTTCATTTGGATATTCCTAACGACGGTGGATTTTTGTGGAACGGGCCAGGGCAAACAGAACGCCCGGGCCAAGAGTGCGTAGCACAAAGTAATTAACGCCTCAGCGTCTGAAATGAATTATAGGGATTACCCGTGCTGGCTGACTATGCCAGGCGTATGTCTTTCGTTGCCGCGCAGCAACGAAAGACACGCTTGTCAACAATGACCTACAAACCCAGCACCGTCGCGGCAAAGTCCGGCGTGCTGGCCGAGCGCACCCACTCCTGCAATCGCTCGCCCAAGGGCACGATGGCGCTGCGCTCGGCACTGGCCACACCCACGCAGCGCGCCACATCCAGGCGCTGCACGGCCCACTGGGGCGACCACAGCGCGCTGGGGATCTGCGCCTCATCGCGGCTGAGCAGCCTGCGGCACTGCAGGCGGTGGTCCCAGGTCCTGCGCCATTGCACCCAGCGCGGGTGGCGCTGCACCAGGCGGTCAAAGCGGTGGGCCAGTACCGTCATCTGCCCGCCCTGGCGCGCCCAGTGGTGCAGCAGCTCCACCGCATCGGCGCTGCCCCAGGGCCAGTCGGCAAAATCCAGGTCGGCGACGATGACCTCGCGCCAGCCCTGCACAGCTGCCTGCTGCAGAAAATGCAGCACCTGCGCATCAAACGCAGCCCGGCCCTCAAAGCGGCCACTCAGGCCATCGGCGGGCTGCCATGCAGCGGGGGCTGGGCTGGCGCTGGCCATCACTGCGGCACCGCGTGGGCCCAGCCATCCTCGCACCACTGCGACAGCAGCTGCAAGGCATCGTCGCTGGCGCCGCTGATATCGCGCCGGTCCAGGTGGCGGCCATCGGCCAGCTTCTTCATCAGGCTGAAGTCGCGGCCTGCGGCGCGGTAGCTCTCGCCATTGATGAAGACATGGTGTTCGTCGTACACCATGCGGGTCTTGCGGTCCAGCGCCACGGCTTCGAGCATGGCGGGCGAATCCTCGGGCTCGAACCAGACATTGGCCTTGGGCTCGGTCAGCGCCTCGCCCAGCGCACGGGCCAGCGCCAGCGGCTCGGCCAGGCGCCTTTCGATCGCCGCGCGGGCAAAGTCCAGCATCGCAGGCGGTATCGCGCCAGGCGCCTGCACCGCCGCCTGCTTGGGGTCCTGGTAGATCGGCGAGCCGGCCTTGGCGTTGACCTCGTCCATCTCATCGCTCTCGGACATGCGCATCAGCAGCTCGCCGGCCAGCTCCTGCTGCGCCGGGGAGCGGAAACCGATCGAATAGGTCATGCACTCGCCTTCGGCCACGCCGTCGTGCGCATAGCGCGGCGGCAGGTAGAGCATGTCGCCGGGCTCGAGCACATACTCCTCTTGCGCTTCGAACTCGGCCAGGATCTTGAGCGGAATGCCGTCCTTCAGCGCCAGGTTCTTTTGCTTGCCGATGCGCCAGCGGCGCTTGCCATGGGCCTGCAGCAGGAACACGTCATAGCTGTCGAAATGCGGGCCCACGCCGCCGCCATCGCTGGCGTAACTCACCATCAGGTCATCGAGGCGCGCGGCCGGCACAAAGGCAAAGCGCTGCAGCAGCGCATGGGCGGCATCGCTGTGCAGATCCAGGCCCTGCAGCAGCAAGGTCCATTCCGGCGTCTTGAGCGAGGGGATGGCACGGCGGCTGAAGGGCCCGTGCTTGACCGTCCAGGCACCCGCCTTGTGCTGGATCAGGCGCGACTCCACGCCCTCTTCGCCGGCCAGCGCAAACAGCTCGCTGCGTGGCAGCGGCAGCTGCAGGTCTTTCCAGTCGCTGACGGCGCCGCGCACCAGCAGTGGTTTTTTCTGCCAGTAACGGCGCATGAACTGGGCCGGGGAGATGCCCCCCAGCAGAGGCAGTGCTTGTTCGATTTGCATGGCTTTCTCGGTAATCCTCTGGGCGCCCGGGCCCAAACTGCGACAATTGTCCTATGGAAATCATTGATCAATGCGTGGTCGCACTGACCTGGACGCTGAAAGACACTTTGGGCGAGACCCTGGATGTGCTCGACGAGCCCGTGGAATTCCTGGTCGGAGGCCAGGATCTGCTGGCGCGCGTGGAGCAGGCGCTGCAAGGCCATACCGTCGGTAGCCGCGTGCAGCTGCACCTGGAGCCCGAAGACGCCTTTGGCGATTACGACGAAGAAAAGGTCTTTTTGGAATCGCGCGCGCTGTTCCCGGCTGATCTGGAAGAAGGCATGACCATCGAAGGCCATGCCTTGCCCCAGGGTACCAACCCCGATGCGCCGCGCGACATGATCTACACCGTCACCGAGCTCTACCCCGAGCATGTGGTGCTGGACGGCAACCACCCGCTGGCCGGCATCGCCATTCGCCTGGACATCCAGGTGGCTGCCGTGCGCGAGGCGACCGAAGAAGAGATCGGCACGGGCACCTGCGGCACCGGCTTCTTCCGCGTGCAACCCCAGGCGCCAGGCAACAACCTGCTGCACTAAGCACGGCGCTGGCGGCATCTGCGACCAGGCGGCCAGCAAAACAACCCAAACCAAGGCCATCCATCCGCGATGGCCTTTTTATTGCATCTTTATTTCTGTCTTGACAGAAATAAATGAATCTCTAGAATCTAACCCATGCAAATGACCGACATCCAACAACAATTTGTGCTGCACTGGGGCGAGATGGGATCGCTGTGGGGCGTCAACCGCACGGTCTCGCAAATCCATGCGCTGCTGTTTGTGCTGGGCAAGCCGCTCAATGCCGAGCAACTGAGCGAGACCTTGAATGTGGCGCGCTCCAATGTCAGCAACAGCTTGAAGGAGCTGCAATCCTGGCAGCTGGTGCGGGTGACGCACGTGCTGGGCGACCGGCGCGACTATTTCGAGACCAGCGTCGATGTCTGGGAGTTGCTGCGCACCATCGTGCGGGAGCGCAAGGAGCGCGAGTTCGATCCCACCACCCGCCTGCTGCAGTCCTTGGTCAACAGCCCCGACTTTGCCCGCGAAAGCCCCGATGGCCAGGACCGCATCCTGGCGACCCTGGAGCTGATGCAAAAGCTGGGCGCCTGGAGCGACGAGATGCTACGCCTCTCGCCCGCCACCCTGGACAAGATCCTGACCCTGGGCGCGACCGTGCAGCGTTTTGTGCGCGGCAGTGCTGCGGCGCAGGAGCCCGAGGCGCTGAGCAAGCCCTGAGAACCCCATGGCCGTGCCCTGCAAGGAGAGCGGCCTTTTTTTGGCACCATTATTTCTGTTTTGACAGAAACATCGAAAGGAATGCATATGCTGAGCCGTGATACCGCCGACACCCGCTTCCCGCTGACCATCTACTACGACGCCAGCTGCCGCATGTGCAATGCCGAGATGCGCCATCTGATGCTGCGCAACCAGGCGGGCAAGCTCATCTTTATTGACGCCAGCAGCGCCGACCTGAGTGAGGCCCCGGCCGACAAGGCCGCGCTGATGCAGGCCATCCATGGCGTGGGCGCCGATGGCCAGATCTACATCGGGGTCGATTGCCTGACCCGCGCCTACCTGGGTGTGGGCTGGGCCTGGGTGCCCCGGCTGGCCGGGCTGCCGCTGGTGGCCGATGCGCTCGACAAGCTCTACCCGCTGCTCGCGCGCAACCGCTACCGCCTGCCACTGGCACCGATGGCCTGGGTGCTGGAGCAAGGCTTGCAATGCACCGTGCGGCGCCAGGCCCGGCAGGCTGCTGCACGCAGTGCGGCCTGTGCACGCGGCAGCGATGCCTGCGATATCGATCGGCCGCGCTAAACGCGCTGCAACCCTCAACGCCCTTGGCCACCAGGAGAGACCATGCACAGCCCCAACACCCCCCAGCCCACCGTCCTGCTCTGCGGCGGCCAGGGCTTTATCGGCCAGGCGCTGGCGCGCCAGCTGCGTGCCCAGGGCCTGCGCGTTATTGCCGCCAGCCGGCGCTCGCAACCGCCGCTGCAGTTTGGCAAGATACAGCAGCCTGCCGATTGGCTGCCCCATCTGCAAGGCGTGGACATGGTCATTAACGCCGTGGGCAGCCTACGCGACCAGCCGGGGCCCGACGGTGCCAGCCTGGAAGCCCTGCACCAGACCAGCCCGCAAGCGCTGTTCGAGGCCTGTGCCCAGGCAGGGGTGCGGCGCGTGATGCAGCTCTCGGCCCTGGGGGTGGAGGGCAACGACACCGACTACGCCCGCACCAAGCGTGCTGCCGATGCCCATTTGCTGGCCCTGACCGCGCAGGGCCAGCTCGATGGCATTGTTGTGCGGCCCAGCATCGTCATCGGCGCGCAAGGCGCCAGCACCCAGCTGTTCATGCGCCTGGCGCTGCTGCCGGTGCTGGTGCTGCCAGCGGTGATGCAGCAGCGCCTGATGCAGCCCGTCGCCGTTGATGAACTGGCCGAGGTGATGGTACGGTTGCTGCAGTCCCCCACCACCGGCATCGTGCCGCTGGGTGGGCCCCAGCGCCTCAGCATGGCGCAGATGATTGCCAGCCTGCGCCAGCAAGCGGGCCGCAGCCAGCCGCTGCAGCTGCGCCTGCCCGGCTGGGCCACCCAGGCCAGTGCACGGCTGGGCGATGCGGTGCCCAGCAGCCCCTGGTGCAGCGCCTCCTTGCAGCTGGCATCGCTGGACAACTGCTGCGACCCGGCGCCAATGGCCCAGTGGCTCGGGCGTGCGCCCACAGATCCGGCGCAGATGCTGGCCCTGATCCGCAACCCGGCAGCCACCCCATCGCCCGAAAGCTGCGCATGACCACCCCGCCGCGCGCTCAGCCCATGCACCCGCCCTTGCAGCTGTTGCGCCTGAGCCTGGTCGCCGTCTGGCTGTGGACGGCCGCCGCCAGCCTGCTGCAGTGGCAGGGCGAAAGCACCGCTTTGCTGGCGGCCGGCGGCATCACATCGCCCCAGATCCAGGCCTGGCTGATTGGCGCTGGCGTGGCGCTGGATCTGCTGCTGGGCCTGTGGCTGCTGTGCCGGCCCGGGCGTGCGGCCTATGCCGCTTCGTTGGCAGCCATGCTGGCGATGACCCTGGCCGCTACCGCCCTGCTGCCCAGTCTCTGGCTGCACCCGCTGGGCCCCTTGTCCAAGAACCTGCCGATTGCTGCTGCGCTCTGGTTGCTGTGGCAGAGCAGCCCCTGCGACGGAGGGAGTGAATGATGAACACCTATTTGCTGCTCAAAACCCTGCATATTCTGTCGAGCGTGCTGATGGTCGGCACCGGCTTTGGCTCGGCCTTCTATATGTTCTTTGCCAACCGCAGCGGCAATGTGGCGGCCCAGGCCGTGGTCAGCCGGCTGGTGGTGCGGGCCGATTGGTGGTTCACGACGCCGGCGGTCATCATTCAGCCGATCAGCGGCTGGGCGCTGATGGTGATGGCCGGCTGGCCCTGGCACACGCCCTGGCTGCTGCTGTCGATGGCACTGTATGTGCTGGCGGGCCTGTGCTGGCTGCCGGTGGTGGGCATGCAAATTCGCATGGCCCGCCTGGCTGCGAATGCCGACGCACAAGGCCAGCCGCTGCCCGACGAATACCGGCGCCTGGCCAGCCGCTGGGAGGCACTGGGCTACCCAGCCTTTGTGGCAATGCTGGGTGTGTATTACCTGATGGTCAACAAGCCCACGCTCTGGGGTTGAGTCACTAACACAGCCCTTGATACGTCGTTACCTGGCCGGCCGCACCCTGCCTTGTCGTACTGTTGTACTGCCTGCGGCAGGGCGCCTAGTCGGGGACGCCTAGTCGGGGACGCCTAGTCTCAACCGCAAACCTGCGGTTTGCTGGGCCGTGTTAGCGCCTCAATATACTTACAGCCCCAACGCGCGCAGATCAACACGGCCATCCCGCATCGGCGGGCACCAGTAGTAGGCGTTGGTAACGGGGTTGGACATCTGGAACAGGCCGTCCGCAATGCCGTCTTCCTCGCCCGCCATGCGGCGCATCTGCGCTTCAAAGGCGTCATAGCTGCGGCCAAAACCGGCAAAGATGGCGCCCACGGCGTCGCTGCCATCGGGTTGCACCTTCCACCAGGGCATATTGCGTCGCAGGATAAAGGCTTCGGGCTCGAAACTCTCCTGCGCAGTGCGCTTGACGTGGGCCGACTCGGGCGCGTCGTCCAGCTCCTCGTTGTCGCTCAGGCGCCGGCCAATCATGTGGTCCTTTTGCAGCGCACTCATGCGGGCAAAGGCGTCCATGTCATGCAGCCACTGCTGCACGGCAAAGTAGCTGCCGCCATCCAGCCCCGGGCCCATGCCATCGGCAATGGCGGCGTGCACGGCGTCGTCGTCCTTGGGGTTTTCGGTGCCGTCTTCGTAGCCGGTCAGATCGCGCACCGCATCCTTGCCGTTCCAGCCGTGGCGGAAGCAATCGACCACCTTCTCGCGGCTGAAGGCCGGCGCCAGCAGCGCAGCGGCCTCGCGCGACAGACGCAGCAGATCGCCCTGGTCATTGCCGCGCAGCCACAGGCACAGCGCATGGGGCGTCAGCGCCAGCGGGCCTTGGGGCCCGGTGATGGCCGGGAAATTGCGCAAGCCTGGCACCTGCACACCCAGCAAATCGGCCACCGGCTGGCCGATGCAGACGACGGCCTGCTCGCCATCGGCCCATTGCTGCAGGCGCGCCAGCGCGGCGCGCACGGCCGGGGCGTCGCCCGAGATGTTCCAGAGTTGGTAGCGGCTGGCAGCGGGCAGCGCCAGCAGGATTCCGGGTTGGTTCAAGGCAGTCATCGTATGGGGGACGCGCAGCTGTGCCGCTGCGTCTTCGCTGTTGGATTGCAATCGGCTATTGTCGCGCAGCTGTCCTACAAACTCCGCGCTTGGCCGTTTGCATTGCCCAATCACCCCCATAGCTGTTGCGCTTTAACTGCAGCTTGGCAGAATCTGTGCGATCAATGTCATTGCTGCCACATCGCGCTGCATGCACACTGTGTGCATGTCTCCATCCCGCACCACCGCCGCCCACAGCGCCCAGCCCGGCCACCGCGTCATCTGCATCGCCTACCCGCGCGCGATGAGCCTGGACATCACCGGGCCCATGCAGGTGTTTGCCACCGCCAACGATGTGCGCCAGCGCCAGGGCCAGCCCGCCTTCTACCAGCTGGTCTTTGCCGGGCTGGAGGCGGGGCCGGTAACCCTGTCCTGCGGTTTGCAGACCATCGCCACCCAGGGCCTGGGCCAGCTGCGCCCGGGCGCCAACAGCACCGTGCTGGTGCCGGGGGGCGATGGCGTGGTCGATGTGCAGCACCACAGCGGCCTGCGCCAATGGCTGCAGCGCACGGCGCCCCAGGTGCAGCGCCTGGGCTCGGTCTGCTCGGGTGCGCTGATCCTGGCGCGCGCCGGCCTGCTCGATGGCCTGCCTGCCACCACCCACTGGTGCCGCCTGGCCGAGCTCGCGGCGATGGAGCGCCCCATCCAGGTCGATGGCGACCGGCTGCACACCTTTGATGCCAGCCATCCGCAGCAGCGCCATATCTTCACATCGGCGGGGGTGACCTCGGGCATCGACCTGGCGCTGAGCCTCGTCGAAGCCGACCTGGGCCGCAGCATGGCGCTGGCCGTGGCCCGCCACCTGGTGATGTTTGTGCGCCGGCCCGGTGGCCAGGCGCAGTTCAGCCCACTGCTGGCGGCCGAGACCACGCAGGCGCCGCGCCTGGCTGGCCTGCTTGAATGGATTCCCGGCCACCTGGGCGAGCGCCTGGGTGTGGAGCAATTGGCCGCGCAGGCCTGCCTGCCGCCCCGCACCTTGGCACGCGTGTTCCAGCAAGAGCTGGGCATCACGCCGGCCCGCTATGTGGAACGGGTGCGGCTGCAGGCTGCCACCACCTTGCTCAGCCAGCGCCAGGCCTCCGTCTCCACGGTGGCGCGGCTGTGCGGCTTTGGCCACCCGGAAAACCTGCGCCGCAGCTTTCACAAAACGCTGGCCGTCAGCCCCCAGGCCTTTGCCGAGCGCTTTGGCGTGGGTTAACCAGCGCCCGCCGCTGGGCGGCTGAACCCTCCTGCCCAAACCATGCGATCCGGACAGCCGATGCTGCCCGGCAGCTCCCCCACGCCCCGTTATTCCCAAATCACCGCCCATGCTGCTCCAACGCCATCCCCAACTGCTCACCCTCAGCATCGCGCAAGCGCTGTACTGGTCCTGCTCCATCATCGGCATCGCCCTCACCGGCCTCGTGGGCCGGCAGCTGGCGCCCTGGCCGGTGCTGGCCACAGTGCCGCTGACCTTGCTGGTGGCAGGCAATCTGCTGTCGATTGGCCAGTTGGCCCGCTGGATGCAGCGGCTTGGCCGGGCGCGGGGCCTGCAATACGGGGCACTGCTGGGCGTAGCGGCCGGGCTGCTGGCCGCCTGGGCGGTGGTGCAGGCCAGCTTTGGGCTGTTTTGCCTGGCGATGCTGCTGCTGGGCGGCTACCAGGCCTCTGCCGGTTTTTACCGCTTCACGGCGCTCGATGGCATGCCGGCCGAGCACAGCGGCCGTGCCGCAGCCTGGGTGCTGGCCGGCGGCATCGCGGCCGCCCTGCTCGCCCCCAGCCTGGCCATCCACACCGCAGGTGCGCTGGCCACACCGCTGGCCGGCGCCTACCTGGCCATTGCGGTGCTGGCCCTGCTGGCCTGCGCGCTGCTGCAATGCCTGCCGCCCCGCCTTCAGCTGCCGATGCAGGCCAAGTCCGCCGCCAAGCCCCCACTTTCGCGGCGCCAGTTGTGGCAGCGCCCTGCGCTGCGCCAGGCCATTGTGCTGAGCGCCTGCGGCCATGGGCTGATGGTGCTGGTGATGAACGCCACCCCGCTGGCCATGCATGGCGCGGGCCACTCGCTGGCCAGCTCCACCCAGGTGATCCAGTGGCATGTGCTGGGCATGTTTGCGCCGTCCTTGTTCGCGGGCCGCGCGGTGGACCGCTTTGGCGCCCGGCGCCTGGCCTGGCTGGGCGCGGCGCTGCTGGCCGCCAGCGCAGGCGTGGCGCTGATCGGCACGGAATTTGTGCCGTTCTTGCTCAGCTCCTTGCTGCTGGGCGCCGGCTGGAACCTGATGATCCTCGCCGGCATCAGCCTGCTGAACCAGGCCTGCAGCCCCGAGGAGCGCCCCCAGGCCCAGCCGATGATGGAATGGACCAACAATGGCAGCGCCGCGCTGATGTCGCTCAGCTGCGGTGTGCTGATCCAGACCCTGGGTTGGCAGGCCGTGAATGTGGCGATGCTATTGACCCTGGCACTGCTGGCCTGGCAAGGCGGCCGCTCGGCCTGGGCAGCGCGGGCCTAGATCACCGAATGCTTGGAGCAGGCCTGCGTGCCAGGCGCTCACGCCAGATGCGCTCCACCCAGGGGGCAAATCCGCCGTCCACGGCGCTGAGCAAGGGCAGGCGCGTGTCGGCTAGCGCCTGTGGCAGCGCATCAGCCCAGGCTGGGCTGCCCCAAAGGGCTTGCAAGGGCCCAGCCAGCACCCACTCCTGGCCCCAGAAATACAGCAGGCTCGCCTGCACATTTGCCTGCATCTGCTGCACGTCGGCCAGCGCCTGGGGCTCGGCCAATTGCAGCCAGATATCGGCATACAGAAAGTCCACCGGCTGCTGCGGCGCTGGGCGCCATTGCAGCGCATCGGCTTGGACGATATGGATCTTGGCGGCGACCTCTGCCTGCAAGCCTTCCAGCACCTGCATATGCTGGAATAGCGCGATCACCTCCGGATCACGCTCGACCACGGTGATCCGCTCCACGGCCGGGTTCAGCGCTATATTGGCCGTCACCCATCCCATCCCCAGGCCCATGACCACCGTGTGGCCATGCGCATGGCGGCAGGCCAGCTCCTGGCTCTCGATCTCGAAAGGCGACAGCGACATCCAGGTGTCCCAGCCGCCTTGTGCGTTCTGGCGCAACAGCGCGGTAGAGCCCCCATAGACGCAGCTGCCGCTGTAGTAACCCCTGTCCAGCCCCATGCCGCCGCGCAGCAGCCGCCAGGCGCCCTGCTCACCCAGCTGGTACTGCGGCATATGCCAGGGCGTCTCGAGCACCGGCACGCCCAGCGCCTGGGCCAGCACATGGATATCCACGCCGTCCTCGAGCAAGCCTGTGCCGGGCGGGGAAGAGGCGGTCGACGCTTGCATAGGCTCTGAGGGCATGAATGGTCCAAAGGGAAAAGGCAGAAACCGCCAGTGTAAAAGCACAAGGCCCGCAGTGATGCGGGCCCTGGAACGTTCAAGCGTCTAGACGCTTACAGATTGCCCACCATGTGCTCGGGCACGACCCACTGGTCAAACTGCTCGGCCGTCACATGGCCGCTGGCCACGGCCGCATCGCGCAGGCTACTGCCTTCTTTATGCGCCTTCTTCGCAATATAGGCCGCCTTGTCGTAGCCGATATGGGTGTTCAGGGCGGTCACCAGCATCAGCGAGCGGCTGACCAGCTCGGTGATGCGCTCGCGGTTGGGCTCGATGCCGACGGCGCAGTGGTCGTTAAAGCTCACCATGCCATCGGCCAGCAGGCGCACGCTTTGCAGGAAGTTGTGCGCCACCATGGGGCGGAACACATTGAGCTCGAAGTTGCCCGAGGCACCGCCCACATTGATCGCGGCATCGTTGCCAAACACCTGGGCGCAGAGCATGGTCATCGCCTCGCACTGCGTGGGGTTGACCTTGCCCGGCATGATCGACGAGCCCGGCTCGTTCTCGGGGATGGAGATCTCGCCCAGGCCGCTGCGCGGGCCCGATGCCAGCCAGCGCACATCGTTGGCGATCTTCATCAGGCTGGCGGCCAGCGTCTTGAGGGCGCCATGGCCAAACACCAGCGCGTCGCAGGAGCCCAGCGATTCGAACTTGTTGGGCGAGGTGATGAAGGGGTAGCCGGTCAGCTTGGCCAGCTCCTGGGCCACGCCTTCGGCATAGCCCTTGGGGGCGTTGAGGCCCGTGCCCACGGCCGTGCCGCCCAGCGCCAGCTCATACAGATGGGGCAGCGCCGACTTGATGTGCTTGGCGCCGTGTTCGAGCTGGGCCACCCAGCCGGAGATCTCCTGGCCCAGGGTCAGCGGCGTCGCATCCTGCAGGTGGGTGCGGCCGATCTTGACGATGTCGTTGAAGGCCTCGCTCTTGGCCTGCAGGGTGCGGCGCAGCTTCTCCAGCGCAGGCAGCAGCTTGCGCTCGATGGCGGTGACGGCGGCCACATGCATGGCGGTGGGGTAGACGTCGTTGCTGGACTGGCTTTTGTTCACCTCGTCATTGGGGTGCACCAGGCGCGACTCACCGCGCTCGCCGCCCAGCAGCTCGCTGGCGCGGTTGGCCAGCACTTCGTTGACGTTCATATTGGTCTGCGTGCCCGAGCCGGTCTGCCAGACCACCAGCGGGAACTCATCGGGGTGCTGGCCGGCAATCACCTCGTCGGCCGCCGCATTGATGGCCTTGGCCTTCTTCTCGTCGAGCAGGCCCAGCGCGTGGTTGACGGTGGCACTGGCCTTTTTCACCTGCGCCAGCGCGTGGATGATCTCGCCGGGCTGCTTCTCGCCGCTGATGTCAAAGTTCTGCAGCGAGCGCTGCGTCTGGGCACCCCAGAGTTTGTCGGCCGGCACATCGATCAGGCCGAAGGTGTCTTTTTCCTGGCGGGTAGCTGTCATGTCTGGATCACTCCTTGTATCTCAACAATTGCAACGCGGCTCGTCTGGCTGGTAAGCGTGTGGCTGGTGGGCCGCAGGATTCGTAAATAGGATGCCGCCCGCTTTGCGGCAAAGCGGGCGCGGCATCGCATCCTAACGCAGGCAATGACAGCCGTTCTCATCTGCATCAAGCAGCCATACTGGGCGCATGCTCTTGCGCCATCTCGACACCTGCGCGACACCTGACTCTTCTAGAAGACTTATCGGGCATTTGCCACCACCGGCCTGGCGAAAGGCCGATAATTGCCCCCGTGATACCGAGCGCCAACGGCACCATAGCCTTGCGCAATCCAAAACCCACCCCACAAGCACGATGACCACCTCCATCCGTCAGCAGGACCTGATCGACTCGATCGCGGGCGCCCTGCAGTACATCAGCTACTACCACACACCGGATTTCATCCAGCACCTGGCACGGGCCTATGAGCGCGAGCAAAGCCCGGCGGCCAAGGATGCGATGGCCCAGATCCTGACCAACTCCAAGATGAGCGCCACCGGCCAGCGCCCCATCTGCCAGGACACCGGCATCGTCAACGTGTTCCTGAAGGTGGGCATGGAGGTGAAGTGGGAAGACTTCACGATGGGCCTGGAAGACGCGATCAACGAAGGCGTGCGCCGGGGCTACAACCACCCCGACAACACCTTGCGCGCCTCCGTGGTGGCCGATCCCCAGTTCGCCCGCAAGAACACCAAGGACAACACGCCCGCCGTCATCAATGTGCAGATCGTGCCGGGCGACAAGCTGGATGTGACCGTGGCGGCCAAGGGCGGCGGCTCGGAGAACAAGTCCAAGATGATCATGATGAACCCCAGCGACAGCATCGTCGACTGGGTGCTCAAGACCGTGCCGACCATGGGCGCGGGCTGGTGCCCACCGGGCATGCTGGGCATCGGCATTGGCGGCACCGCTGAAAAGGCCGTGCTGCTGGCCAAGGAAAGCCTGATGGAAGACCTCGACATGTACGAGCTGCAGCAAAAAGCTGCCAGCGGTGCCGAGCTCGACCAGGTGGAAAAGCTGCGCCTGGAGCTGTTCGAGAAGGTCAACGCCCTCGGTATTGGCGCCCAGGGCCTGGGCGGCCTCACCACCGTGCTGGACGTCAAGATCAACATGTACCCCACGCACGCGGCCTCCAAGCCCGTGGCGATGATCCCCAACTGCGCCGCCACCCGCCACGCCCATTTCGTGATGGACGGCTCCGGCCCCGTATACCTCGATCCCCCATCGCTGGACACCTGGCCCAAGATCGACTGGGCGCCGGACTACAACAAGTCCAAGCGCGTGGACCTGAACACCCTGACCAAGGAAGAAGTGGCCAGCTGGAAGCCGGGCGACACCCTCTTGCTCAACGGCAAGATGCTGACCGGCCGCGACGCTGCGCACAAGCGCATCCAGGACATGCTGGCCAAGGGCGAGCCGCTGCCCGTCGACTTTGCCAACCGCGTGATCTACTACGTGGGCCCGGTGGACCCGGTGCGTGACGAAGTCGTTGGCCCTGCCGGCCCGACCACCGCCACCCGCATGGACAAGTTCACCGACATGATGCTGTCGCAGACCGGCCTGATCGCGATGATCGGCAAGTCCGAGCGCGGCCCGGTCGCCATCGAAGCGATCAAGAACCACAAGTCGGCCTACCTGATGGCCGTGGGCGGCGCCGCTTACCTGGTCTCCAAGGCCATCAAGCAGGCCAAGGTGGTCGGTTTTGCCGATCTGGGCATGGAAGCGATCTATGAATTCGACGTGGTCGACATGCCCGTGACCGTGGCGGTGGATGCCGGCGGCACCAGCGCCCACATCACCGGCCCGGCGATCTGGAAGGAAAAGATCGCCACCGGCGAATTCAAGGGCATTGAAGTGGCAGGCGCCTGATCGTCCGGCACCGCTCCCCATAACCGCCTTCGGGCGGTTTTTTGCTGCCTGCAGCCCGCATTCCCAGCCGTTGGGAGCAGCACCTACATCCTGACCGCCTCGGCCAGGCCCCCAAACCGCCCACTTTACCCATTGCGGCCTTCAAACAATCCTATGGCGGCGCCCCGAGTACGGCGCATGCTGTATGGTGGAGGCTGCACACCGATAAGGAACAAAAAACATGGCCAAGCCGAATTACCAGTATGAAAAGCGCCAGCGCGAGCTGGAAAAGAAGAAGAAAAAGGAAGAAAAAGCCCTGCGCAAGGCCAGCGGACATGCCTCGGACGCGCCGGAAGGCGCTGATGGCGACGCCCCCGAGCAGGAGCCAGCGACCGGCGCGGACAGCAGCGACGCGCCTGCGCAAGACAAGCCGGCCGACTGAGCGCAGCGCCCTTGTGCGCAAAAAAAATGGGCCGCCAGCATTGCTGCTGCGGCCCTTTTGCTTTGAACAGGTTCTTATGGGAAAAAGCGCTATCCGCCCAGCGCCGGCAAGGCGTTGAACAGCAGCACCATCAACAGGCCCACAAACGAGACGATGGACTGCACCACGGTGATCGTGCGCGTCGCCTCGCCCATGGTCATGCCAAAGGATTCCTTGACCATCCAGAAACCGGCATGGTTGGCATAGTTGAAGAACAGCGAGCCGCAGCCGATCGACAGCGCCAGCAAAGGCAGGTTCAGGCTGGGGTCGGCAGCGGCGAGCGGCGCGAGCAAACCGGCCGCACCCACGATGCCCACGGTGGCCGAGCCGGTCGACACCGACAGCAGCATCGCAATGAGCCAGCCCAGCACCAGCGGCGGAAACGCAAACTGGTGCGTCAGGTGCACGATGGCGTCACCCACCTTGGCACTGGTCAGCACCTGCTGGAAAGCGCCGCCGCCAGCAATGATCATGATGATGCCGGCAATCGGCTTGAGGCTGGCGCCCAGGGTGTCGCGCAGCTTTTCGGCATCGCCGCCGCGCAGGTAGACCAGGGTGAAGGCGGCAAACAGCACACCCAGCAGCATCGCAATCAGCGGGTTGCCCAGGAAGCTTGCCACCTGCAGCAGGGCCGAGCCCTTGGGCAAGGCCATCTCGGCCAGCGCATGGGCGAGCATCAACAGCGCGGGCAGCAGGGCAGACAGCACGCCCATCGCGATGCCGGGTTGGTCCTTGCCGCTGTCGGGCTTGGCTTCGGTGAACTGGTCCAGCAGCGCCTGCTCAGGCCGGGTGGTCATGCGCGGGGTGATGAAGGCGCCGTACAGCGGCCCGCCCAGCACCATCGCGGGCAAGGCGGCCAAAAAGCCGTACAGCATCGTTGGGCCGACCGTGGTCTTCAAGGTGGCAATCGCGGTCAGCGGGCCCGGATGGGGCGGCACCATGCCGTGCATCGAGGCGAGCGCCGCAATCACCGGCACGCCCACATAGACATAGGCCGAGCCCTTGAAGTTCTCGCGGCTCTCGAGCTTGCGCGCCACGCTGAAGATCAGCGGCAGCATCACCACCAGGCCCACTTCGAAGAACATTGGGATGCCGATGATGAAGGCCACCAGGGTCATCGCCCAGGGAATCATGCGGTCCGAGGTGTGGCGCAGAATGGCGCTGGCCAGGCGCTCGGTGGTGCCCGAATCGGCCAGGATCTTGCCGAGCATTGCACCCAGCGCAATCACCACGCCGACCGCGCCCAGCGTCTTGCCCGCGCCATTGGTGATGTTCTTGGCAATGTCGCCCGGCGCCATGCCGGTGGCAAAGCCCACACCGATACAGACGATCAGCAAGGCCAGCAAGGGGTGCATGCGGATGCGCGAAACAATCAGCGCCACCAGCACCAGCACGCTCACCAAGGCGGTCAGCAGCAATTGGATATCGAAATTTGACATGCGAGAAGATGTGGATTTGTGACACGCATCCCCAGCCACCCACCGCAAAGAGGGGCTTGGGCATGCCCCAACCCTCCCATCCTACGCCGATCAGCCACCCCAGGCTGTAGTCGGATTTCGGCGGGCGGGGCGGCTGCCCCGCTCCCTGCCACCCGCCATCAAGGCGCGGTAGAGGCGCCGGATTCAAACCAGCGCTTGACCAGATCGCGCTCGTCGGCACTCAGCCCATCGGGGTTGCCAAAGGGCATCTTGCGCAGCACCACCACCTGCTGGTAGATCTGCTGGGTGTGCTGGGCCACCTCGCCGGGGCTGTCGAGCTTCACATTCTTTTGCGCCAGGCCCGTGGCGCTGTGGCACAGCACGCAGTGCTGGGCAAACACCTTGGCCACCTCACCATAGGGCACGGCGCCAGCTGCGGGCTGGCTGGCGGGGGCCGATGTGGGCGCAGCGGCTGCTGCGGGCTTGGGGCCGGGGCGCAGCCAGGCGATCACGCCCAGAATCACCAGCACCCCGATCAGCGCATAAGGCCAGGGGTGCTTGTTGCGGCCGAGCTTGTGGCCATGGCGCAGCACAAAGAACTGGCGAATGGCCGCGCCGGCAAACATCATGCCGATGAGCACCAGCCAGTTGTACTTCTGGTTGTAGAGCCAGCCGTAGTGGTTGGACAGCATCGCAAACAGCACCGGCAATGTGAAATAGGTGTTGTGCACACTGCGCTGCTTGCCGCGCTTGCCGTAGATGGGGTCGACCGGGTCGCCATTCTTGAGCGCCCGCACCACGGTGCGCTGGCCCGGGATGATCCAGAAGAACACGTTGGCGCTCATCGAGGTGGCCAGCATCGCGCCCATCAGCAAGAAGGCCGCCTGGCCCGGGAAGATATGGCAGGCCAGGTACGCGGCAATGCAGACCTGCACCAGCACCATCGCGCCCACAATCGCATCGCCATGCTTTTTGAAGCCAAACACGCGGCAGATGCCGTCGTACAGCAGCCAGAACACCGCCAGAAAGCTCAGTGCGGTGAACACCGCCAGTGGCGCGCTCATCGCATTCGGGTCGGCCGGGTTGACCAGGTAGATATTGGCGTTCCACAGGTAGGACACCGTCAGCAGCGCAAAGCCCGAGAGCCAGGTGGTGTAGCTCTCCCAGTAGAACCAGTGCAGATGGTCGGGCAGCTTGGGCGGCGAGACATTGAACTTGACCGGGTGGTAAAAACCCCCGCCATGCACGGCCCAGAGCTCACCGCTCACACCCTGCTTTTTCAGGTCTTCGTCTTCCGGCGGGGTCAGGCTGCTGTCGAGAAACACAAAATAGAACGACGAACCGACCCAGGCGATGGCTGTGATCACATGCAGCCAGCGCAACAACAGGTTCGCCCAATCGAGGATATAGCCTTCCATTGCTCTCATCCTTGGCAGCGTGGGGTCTGCCAGTGCGAGGGAGGGGTGATGCCCGCTCTCCTCATCAAGCAGCCAGCGTGGAGGCACCGGCCACTTGTTGAACCTGCTCACCACGGCGGGCGATCTGAGCAGCAGACAGGCCGCAATCCACAGCCATCATCGGGATGACCGGGGCACCGCTGCGACCTTTTGTAGACTCAAAGTGTATGCAATTTCTGCCGCCCAAAGGTCGGCAAAAAGCTGCACAGCCCCTAGATAAAACCCTGATGCAACGCAGCAAACTCACTGCAGGTGGCCTCTACACCGCATGCATGGCACCTGCCCAGGGGGGAAGCCCCATCAGGCATGCTGCGTCCGCTGCAGATGCTGCAGCAGCTGGGCAGCCACAGCAATCGCAATCACCTCCGGGGCCTTACCCTGGATGCCCGGCAGCCCGATCGGGCAGGTGATGCGGGCAAACTCTGCATCGGCAAAACCCCGCTCGGCCAGCCGGTGCGCAAAGCTGGCGCGCTTGGTGGCGCTGCCAATGAGCCCGATCAGGTCCAGATCGCCGTGCTGGCGCTGGCGCTGCAGGCAGGCCTGGGTGATCTGCAGGTCCTGCTGGTGGTCATGGGTGAGGATGAACACACTGCTGCCCGGCGCCAGGGCGGCCACCGCGCCCTCGATGGGATCGGAATACTCGGTCTGCACATGGGCCGGCAACGCGGGCGGAAACAGCGCCTCGCGGCTGTCCACCCAGGTGATGGCAAGCGGCAGGTTGCTCAGCACCTGCACCAGCGCTGCGCCCACGTGGCCCGCGCCAAACACCGCCACGGGGCTGCACTCGGGCGCCAGCTGCTGCGCCAGCGGCTCGCTGTCGGCCTGCGCAATGCGCTGAAACCGCAGGTGCACCACGCCGCCGCAGCATTGGCCCAGGCGCGGGCCCAGCGCAAACCGCTCGCTTTGCGGCGCGCCGCCACGGGCCAGCAGATCACGGGCCCTGTTGGCGGCCTGCCACTCCAGGTGGCCACCGCCAATCGTGCCCAGCTGGTCCTGGGCAAACACGGCCATCCAGGCACCGGCATCGCGCGGAGCCGATCCCTGGGTAGACTCCACCTGGACCAGACAGGCATCCTGCGTCGCCAGGCGCGCCAATAATTGCTGCAGTACGGGCATGCCTTGTTCCATGATGAAGATCGGCCTGCCATACTGCAGGGCCGCTATAGACGGATTTGTACCATGAGCGATCGACCCTCCACCTCCCTGCTGTCACGACTTTGGCATACGCTTTTTCGTATACCGCAAACGTCGCCCGCGCCCCCACGGGCAGCAGCCGGCGGGCCCGCAAAGCCGCCCCACGCCCCCGAGCAGGACGACGACCAGGACAGCTATCTGTCGGTGCTGACCCAGTTGCCCGGCGCGCGCATACCCCAGTGGTCCCCGGAGGCCGATGGGCAGGACTCGGTGCTCAACCCGGTCGCCGACGAGGCTTACCGCAAGCGCTGCGCCCAGCACCTGTATGAGCGCTACCCCGAGCGCATCTACCCGGGCATGCTGCCGCCCATGCTCTATGCCATTGGCGTGCTGGAGCTCTTGCTCGATGAAGACGGCCATATCCAGGACATGAACTGGATGCGCGAGCCCGCGCAGGCCCAGGAAGTGCCGCCCCTGATCGAGGCACTGGTGCAGGCCGCTGCGCCCTTTCCCGCCCCCCAGCACTTGCGCCACGGCGAAGTCATGGTCTCCTACACCGAGACCTGGCTCTGGGATGCCTCGGGCAAGTTCCAGCTGCACACCTTGAGCGAAGGCCAGCAGTAAAAAGGCAGGCATAGGACAGGCGCGACAAGCGCAAAAAAACCGGCCTGCTGGCCGGTTTGTGCTTTGCAGACGCGGTGGGCGCTGCCTTATTCCTTGATCTTGGTGATCTTGGCGCCTTGCAGCGACACGCCCGCTTCCAGGCCGGCATTGTTCAGCACAAAGCTGGTCACCGGGGCCTGGGCCGAGGTGGTGTCGATGCTGCCGTTGGCGCCAACGCGGCCTGCGGCCACGGTGGCATCTGCACCCACTGACCAGCCGTTGCTCTGGCGGAACTTCGCCAGCGCTTCGGGCGTGTTGAACACATAGATCACAGCCTTGGACTGGCCACCGGCCTGCCAGCCGATCGACGCGCCCGTGGTGCTGTAGTAGCTGTCGCTGCGGCTGCCCACGCGCAGCACGCCGCGGCCGTGCTCCACGCCCACCACAAAGCTGCCACCAATCACCGATGGGAACACCAGCACGCCCTTGGAGCGTGCGACCAGGTCCTTGGAGCCAGGGGCGGTCTGGTACAGGCGCTCCAGCGCGGCGTTGGCACGGGCGTCTACCGACGTCTCATCGGCACGAGGCGCATTGCTGGTTTCAGGCTTGGTGACCGTGCAGGCCGCCATCGACAGAGCGCCGGCAACCACTGCAGCGGCGACACCCAGGGTGCGCATGGAAAAACGTTGCATACCTACTCCTTTGAAATTTGCTGTTATGTCAATCAGGTTGGCACCGCTGTGAATCCTGCGATGCGCCTAGGAGCAAATAGTAGCCATCCCCGATGACGCTGGAAGGCCGCAGCCGCAACTTGCGGCTTCGGCCTACAGTTTTGGCGATGCGCGTTTGAGACAGGTCAAGGGCCGATGAAGGATGACGCCTTGGCTCACATCGGCTCTCTAATAGCACCCTCGTCAACTCAATCCAGTCAGGCGGTATGAGCCCGTTGTGACTGCCTCACGCATCGCGTGCTCAATCCAATCGACTTCATCGTTATGGTAGATTTAAACTATTTACCATCACTTTTCGATTGGAACTTGCATGTCAGGAAAACCCGCCGCCCGCATCGATGACAAGGTCAAATACGCACGC